>JBEQBN010000134.1:0-4707 GCA_041639775.1 Halapricum sp. | reverse complement strand
TCTTGGAGTTCCAACGCGAGATCGGCAGCGACATTGGGACGCCGGTCGACATTCCGACCCCACCGGACGCCGAGCGCGAGCAGGCCGAACGGGAACTGGCGACGACCCAACAACGGCTAGAGACCGCCGAGGGCGTCGAGGTCGGCGAGATGCTGGTCAACGCGCCGATCCAGGGGTCGACCTATCGCGACCTCCGGACTCAGGCCGCCGAACACGCCGACGGGACGGGCCTGGACGTCTTCCCGATCGGCGCGGTCGTGCCACTGCTGAACAGCTATCGGTACGCCGACATCGCTGAAATCGTCGGTGCAGTCAAGCGTGGTCTCGGCGGGGACGCCCCGGTCCATCTGTTCGGGGCGGGCCATCCGATGATGTTCGCCCTCGCTGTCGCGATGGGCTGTGATCTGTTCGATTCGGCCGCATACGCCCTGTACGCCCGCGACGAACGTTATCTGACGGTCCGTGGGACCGAACATCTCGACGAATTAGAGTACTTCCCGTGTGAATGCCCAGTCTGTAGCGAACACACACCCGAGCAACTGCGGGCGATGGACGACGCGCGGGCCGAGCGGTTGCTCGCCGAACACAACCTGCACGTCTCTTTCGGCGAGATGCGACGGGTCAAGCAAGCGATCCGTCGCGGAACCCTCCTGGAGTTAGTCGAAACGCGAGCACGCAACCATCCGACGATGCTCGACGGCTATCGTGCGCTTCTGGACGACGCGGATCGACTGGAAGCGAGCGATCCCACCACGAAAGACGCGTTCTTCTATGTCTCGACTGAGAGTGCGCGCCGGCCTGAAGTCCGTCGGCACCACCAGCGGCTCGAACGGTTCGACGTGAGCGGTGACGTGCTGTTGGCCAGCGACCGAGGTGCGCTTGCGGAGACGTTCGACGAGCGCTGGACCGTCACCCCGCCGTTCGGGCCGTACCCGCCGGCCCTCGCGGAAACGTACCCGCTCAGCGGGGAGGTCCCGGAACGCTTCGAACACCAGGCCTATCTCGCAGCAAGCGAGGGGATCCGTCGGCTCGTTTCCGGTAATTCCGGGGCGTCGTTCACAGCCGCCCTGTGGGACTGGCCCGAAGACGTGCTCGCGGCCCTGCCAGAGTCAGTCGAGATTGTCAACACGTGAGCTAGCCGGTGACGAACAGGGGTTGCTGTCCTCGCTATTCCCACGCCCTCCCAGTCGTGTCTACATTTGAGAAGAGTTAAATCCGGACTGGAGCGAAAAATCCGACGTGCAACCGAACCAGTGGGTTATGGCGGTTATCGTGGGACTGCCGTTCCTTGCTGCAGCGCTCACGCCGTTCGTCTATCGGCTGCTCGGCGAGCGAACTGCCTACGCGTCGGCGGCGGTTGCGGTTGTCTCGTTCGCGCTCGTCGGCTGGCTGGCGACGACCGGCTCACACGGGCTCGTCTCCTGGACGTGGATCGACGCCCCCGGGTTCGAGGTGACACTGTCGTTTTACGTCGACGGGCTCTCGCTTCTGATCGGCTTTCTCGCCAGCGGGATCGGCGTCTTGATCCTCACCTATGCTGGGGGGTATATGCACGAGGAGCCGGGGAAGATGAAGTTCTACGCCACGCTGCTGGCGTTTATGGGGTCGATGCTCGGCGTCGCGTTCGCCGCCGACCTCATCGTCCTGTTCGTCTTCTGGGAACTGACCAGCATCTCGTCGTTCATTCTGATCGGCCATTACACCGGCCAGTCGTCCTCTCGGTACGCTGCTCGCAAATCGATGCTCATCACAGTCGCGGGTGGACTGTTTATGCTGCTCGGGTTCTTGCTTGTGGCCGGCGAGGGCGGGACCTTCCAGTTGCTCGGCACCGACCAGGCGCTGCTCGCACAGGCCGACTCGATCCGCGAGGGGCTCCGTGCGGACGGGCTGTTCGTGCCCGCGCTCGTGTTGATCGGGATCGGTGCCGCCGCCAAGTCCGCGCAGGTCCCACTTCACATCTGGCTGCCCAACGCGATGGAGGCGCCGACGCCCGTCTCGGCGTTTCTGCACTCGGCGACGATGGTCAAAGCGGGCGTGTATCTCGTCGGCCGCTTCCGACCGCTTCTGGCCTCCGAGGAGTGGCAACTGCTGTTCGTCACGATGGGGCTGGTGACGATGACTGTCGCCGCGATTTTGGCTGTCGGGGCGAGTGATATCAAGGAGTTGCTGGCGTATTCGACGGCCTCGCACCTGGGGCTGATTATCGCCGGGTTCGGCGTCGTCGGAGGCGGTGCGAGCGCGTACGGTGCCGAGGCTGGGGCGTTTCACATCCTCAACCACGCCGCGTTCAAGGCGGCACTCTTCCTCGTGGCCGGAATCATTGCCCACGAAGCCGGGACACGGATGATCGACGACCTCGGCGGCTTGTGGCGTGATCTGCCAGTCGCCGCCGGTGTCACAGTCGTTGCCGCGCTCGGGATGGCCGGCGTTCCACCGTTTAATGGTTTCTACTCCAAGGAGTTCCTCTTTGAAGCGACCTACGAACTCGCACACGTCTCGGGCGGGCTGTGGTGGATCCTGCCGGTCGTCGCCGTCTTCGGGAGCGTGTTCACGTTCCTGTATTCGATCCGCTTTTTGATGCTGTTTTTCGGCGAGAGACCTGACGCGCTGGAGCACGTCCATACGCCGCCGTGGTCGATGCGGCTACCGGCGGTCGTGCTCGCCGTTGTCGCCGGGATCATCGGAATCGGCGGGATCACCGCGACGGCCGGCGTCCACGTCGGGCCGCTCGAGGAGTTCGTGAGCCAGGTCGTCGGCGCGACCGCGATCGACCAAGGTGGCGAGCACGGCGCACACTTCTCGTATTACCTGCCGACCGAACTGACAGTTCCGGTGGCGATGAGCGCGACGACGGTCGGGCTCGGTCTCGTCGCGTATCCGTTCTACAGCCAACTTCGGACGACTGTCGTCCGATTGCGGTCAGTTCCGGTGCTCAGCGCGAACTGGTATTACGACTCGGCCGTCGACGGCCTCGACCGTCTTCGCGTGGTCGAGTCGACGATCCAGACGGGGCTGCTTCGCACGTACGCAATGGTGCTATTACTCGCGGTGAGTGCGATGACACTGCTGGCCTACGCCGCGGCGGCCGTCGCGCTGCCGTCGTTCGCGGGGATCGCCACGCCCGTTCCGATGGCAATCGTCCTCGGCGTCGCCGTCGTGGCTGCGCTGGCACTGACGCGTGCGCCTTCACACATTGTGGGCGTGCTGACGCTTTCGATCCTGGGCTTTATGGTCGCGATCTTCTACATCCTCGGCGACGCCCCCGATCTGGCGCTGACGCAACTGCTCATCGAGACGCTCGTGCTCGTGCTCTTTTTGCTGGTGCTCGACAAGCTACCTCCGTTCTACGGGGAGGCGCGTCGGTCGGTCATCGCGAGAGACGCTATCGCGTCGGGTATCGTCGGGATCACGGTCTTCCTGACGGTGCTGGTGACGACGGGCGCAAACCCCGACCAGCGGATCGCGAATTTCTTCCTCGAACGCGGCGGCGTGCCGGCCGAACACGGGACGTGGATTCTCGATCACGGCGGGGGTGCAAACATCGTGAACGTCATCCTCGTTGACTTCCGTGCGTTCGATACACTCGGCGAGATATCTGTAATCGCGATGGCCGCACTGTCTGTAATTACACTGGTCGCGATGCGCGAACGAGGTGAGACACAGTGACGGAAAACGAGCCGACTGTCATCGCTCGAACGGTCGTCAGAGTCGTCGTACCGATTATCCTGATTACGGCAGTCTCACTGCTGTTGCAGGGTCACAACGCCCCCGGAGGTGGTTTCATCGGCGGCGTCCTGACCGCTGTCGCGTTCGTGCTCGTCTATATTATCTTCGGGCTGGATTACTTCGAGACGGAGATCCTCGATCGGACAGCCCTGCCCCGTGCGCTTCCCGGTGAACCGGTCGAAGACGGAAAGCAACAGCGGCCCGGCGTGACAAAGGAGTTCAGCGAAGTGCTGGCGATCGGACTGGCGCTCGCTGCCGGGAGCGGGATCGTCGCGATCGCGCTGGGCTATCCGTTCCTCAGCCAGGCCGTCGTCTTCGTAGAGGGCGTGCCACTATTCCACGAGATCGAGGTCGCGTCGGCGCTGGCGTTCGATCTCGGGGTGTACTTTGTCGTCGTCGGTGGACTGCTGACGGTCGTCGCGGTGGTGGGTGCCGAATGATCGCGCGCGCTCTCGCCGCTGGCGGTGGGGCGTATGTCCCGGCCCGTGACCCCCAGTTCTTGTTGGCGGTCGTCCTCGGCCTGCTGTTCGCGCTGGGAACGTTCCTCGTCCTCCGGCGTGACATCGTCCAGGTCGTCTGGGGCATCTCGATTCTCAGCCAGACTGCGAACGTCTATCTCGTGACGATGGGGGGTCTCGCTGGCTCGGTCCCCTTCGTCGGCCACGGCAGTCACGGAGCGACAGCGACGACCGATCCGCTCGTCCAGGCGCTCGTGTTGACGGCGATCGTTATCGGGTTCGGGACGACCGCGTTCGCGCTGGTGCTTACCTACCGGGTGTACGAGGAACACGGAACACTCGATCTCACTGAACTGGGTGATACACATGAGTAACGTCGTCGTCGCGCCGCTTCTGGTCGCACTGGTCACGGCCGTCTTAACGCTGGTCACGCGCTCGCGTCCGCGCGTCCAGCGGGCGATCAGTCTGCTCGGCGGGGCCGGATACGTCGGCGCCGTCGGTGCGCTCGTGTGGCAGGTCTTCT
>JBEQBN010000133.1:0-4712 GCA_041639775.1 Halapricum sp. | reverse complement strand
GTGTTAAAAGCAGGCCTCGATGCGTTGGAGACTCAAGACCAGTAGTAACGCGGCGGTGCTGTAACCGGGCTTACGCGATTCACGCCCGCCGTGAACGGCGGGGGACTCTCTCGCTGTTGAAAGGTAGGACCACTTCTCGACAGTTAGACTCGAAGACGAATCGGCGAGTCGACCGAGAACGCTCCCGATTTCCTGTGGGGACAGCTCAAGCTTCGCCGCGAGGAACTTGCTTTTGACGTAGATCGGTTCCTCGTCGACGCGCTGCTCGAGATGGCGTTCGACACGCCGTCGCTTGTCCATCGTCTGTGACATCAGTCGCTCCCCTCCCGGCTGGTCGCGGCGATACCAGACGCGAGGACAGCCGTATCGACCTGTGGCTGATGGCGGTGGCCAACTACCAGACACGCGACGTTCAGCCCGACCAGCGCAGCGATCGTCACGGGCGTCGGATTAAACAACAGCGCCAGGGCGTAGCCGGGTGGGAGGGCAATCGATCCCCAGAAGCCAGCGGCTTCGACGGCCGTGACGACCCGGTGGAGAGCCAGCGAACCGAGCCGTGTCACGGCGGGTTCAATGCGGGGCATATACGAGTCCACGTATGACCCGTGCCAAAAGCCGGCGAAAGCTCAAAGAGCCATTTGAGGGTTGCGGCCGGACCGACGGACCGGTCTATCTGAGGGTGCTCGAAGGAGGCAGACGACGCCTAGCGGCGTCCTGGCGTCCCGTCGAAACCCCTTTTTTCTCCGGCCGTGATCCACCTGTATGGGGCTGCTCGATACGATTCGGTCGGTGCTCGGAACGGGCGAGTCGGCGTCAACCGAATCTGAATCGCCGACGGACGACAAATCGAAGTCGCCGACAGACGACGAGCCAAAGCCGGAGACAGCCGACCGGTCGGTGTCCGAAGCCGCTGACTCACAGACCGAAAACGCTACCGACTCCGAACAGACTGAGCAGCCAGACACACAGAGCACCGACAAAGCGGTCGAGGACAGCGAGGCGGACTTTGATCACCTGACGACTCAGACCGTCGATGACGGGCCGGATATGGCTGACGACGCCGCTGAGTTAATCACTGAGGCCGAGACAGACGATGCTGACCCGGACGTCGGAGACGCGAGTGCGGTTGGCACAATTCCTGACGACGACCCCCGAATCGAGTTCGTTGAGGCCGCGGACGAGCTTGCCGAGTTCTGGGGCGAGTATGATCTCGACTTCGCGCTGGAGTCGCTTACACGTCTGGACGACCTCGTCGACGAACAGTGGGACCCAGACCGATTCGAGGACGTCGAGTTCGGCGACGATGGCTACGACGCGGAGGTCTACACCGAGACGGCCACACAACTGGGCAGCTACTTCGGGGAAGTGCTGGTTCGACAACACGACGGTACGTGGCAACAGGAGACTGCCACTGGCTGGACGGTCGCTGTCCAGTCCGGGCCGGATAGTGAGGCCGCCGGTGCGACAGTAGCCGTATTTCAGGTCGCTGAGGACTGTCTGACGGGCGGATCGACATTTACCGGGATGCACGACGCGCTGGCCGATCGACTCAACCTCGCCGGTCGAGCCGGCGACGGCGACACACCCGTCGACCTCGACCGGGCGGATATCGAGACCGTCGTTTCCGACGCCGAAATCGATGACGCTGCCGAACGGCTCCGTGGCGGGGCCGAGGATCTCGCGGCACGCTGGTCGGAGTACGACCTCGATTTCTCGGTCGCATCGCTCGACCGGCTCGATACGCTTCTGGAAGCGGAACTCGAACGCGACCGCTTTGCCGATGTCGAGCTCGGCGACGAAACCGATCAGGAATCGATGTTGTTGACTGCGCACGTTGTCGGCGTTGCGGGCTATCTCGCGGAAGTACTGCGTCGCCAGCGCGACGCAGAATGGGACGATATGGGTCGGATGGTCCTGGTCGTCGAACACGACGACTCCCGCACACGGGTCGATCCGATCGAGGTCGCGATCGCGGCCGTTCGGGACCGTGGCTCACTCACTGCGGCCGTTCCCGATACACGTCCCGACACGGATGACCTGGCAGAGTGAGGGGTCGTTCGAACAGATGGGCGATCAGCAATCGTGGGATTCGGAGATCAGTTCGAGCATCAGCTTCGACTCGGCGGACTTGAGTCGCCGCGAGAGGGCAGACTTCGAAATCCCGAGTTCGTCGGCCATCGATGCCAGATTGACATCACCGTCGCGGGCGTAGTAGCCTCTGGACACGCCCAGCTCGACGGCTTCACGCTGTTTGTCAGTTAGCACGGACATATCACACAGGACAGTCGAGTCCCCGATCAACTCGGGACTCACACCGACCAGCCGTTCGACATCGATCACGTAGCCGAGATCGCGGATCGACGCGACGATCTCCGGGATCGTCTCGCGCGCGTCGGGGTAGACGGTCACGGTGATCGAGCCCCCGTCGGCATCAACGATGTGAGGCACACAGCCGTGTTGGTGGAAAATCTGTGAGAGGCAGTCGTTCCCCATTTCCTGGCGCGTCTGCAACACGCTGAGATCCTCGTCCTCGCGAGTGACGACCGTGGCCCGGCACTCACCGTGCATCTGCTGGAGATCGACGTTCTCGACGTCACCACCGACCTGTGTCAGCGGACAATCGCCACCAACGTGTATCCGAAGCATAACCCACAGGTCCCGGGTCTCACCGGTTTCGAGGTCCACGGACTCGGAGACCGATTCGAACGTCGGGGCGTCGGACATCTACCTACCCCTATACGCTGGGAATGTATAGGGGTTGCCGTCGGGGCAAGTGAGTGTGGAATCGCTCTCCTACAGATCAGTATAGACAATTTGCATCGGAAGTCCCTCAGCGTCCAGCGGCGGCTCGGCCGGCAGCGTCCGGAAGTCGCCGTCACTGAGTTTTGCGGTCAGCGCCAGCACCATCGCGTCGAGCAGATCATCGCGGTTCGACGCCCCGATCCGTCGCGCCCAGGTGGGTTGCTCCTCGATAAGTGACGTTTCGAACCGCTCGTAGACGTCTGCAAGCGAGTCGTCGATCGATTCCAGGACCTCCAGTCGTGTCTCGATCCCATCGTCGTCGTGTTTCGACGGTAATTCATCGCCGCCGAGCGCGGTGAAACAGACCTCCGGATGGGATTCACGGATGACCGATTCCGTATTGACGCCGTCCCGGAGGAGCCGGTCGACCTCACGGATCCGCGGTATCAACCCCCACGCCTGACTCGAGAGACTATCGTCTCGACAGTCCTGGTTGGCCTGCTTGGCCCGCTCGTACGTTTTGGCTTCGACGGCTGCCCGACACGGAGTCCAGAAGACGCTACTCGCCCGGTCGCCGAGGAACTCCTTGGCTGCACGGTCACAGGCCCGACGCTCGGTATCGGGCAGACCGATGGGTATGTCGACCAAGATAGCGGTCGCGTCGCGGTGAGTGAACCAGACGCTGTGCATCGACGGGTGCATCGTCGCCGTCCAACCCTCGCCGTCAGTGGCGACGGCCAGCCACCCGCTCGACGCCCAATCGACGCCAACGTAGGGGGCCATAGTTGTCGTTTTGTCGGCAACGATAGTAAATCCCGGCCACCGGGGGTGTTACCGTCCCCTACCCAACAGGCAGTGGGGATGGAACGGCCGGATTGGCGGGCGATGAAGCTAGTCACAGCCGATGTGTGGAGTTTTAAGACTCGCCGTCAGTAACAACAATTTCAAATCGTGCGCCGCCGTCTCTGCTTGCGGTGACGCTGACGTCCCAGCCGTGTGCCTCAACGATTTCGGCAACGATTGTCAGGCCGAATCCCGTCCCATCGTCGGCAGTTGAGTAGCCACTATCGAACACCCGCTCGCGCTCGGTTTCGGGGATACCTGGCCCATCATCGGCAACGTAGAATCCGTCTTCGTCGGGCAGATCGCCGACAGTCACTGTCACGTCGTCACTCCCGTGTTCAACTGCATTTCGGAACAGATTCTCAAGCACTTGCCGGAGTCGGGATCGGTCCGCCCTAACAGTCAAATCAGTGTTGATTCGGATTGTGGCTTCGTCTGCTGTGACTGTTTTCCAGCAGGTTTCGGTAAGTGACGTGAGATCGACGGGCCTTGGATTGCTGACTGTCTCGCCTTCTCGTGCCAGCGCCAACAAGTCGTTGATAAGTGTCTCCATCCGGGCGAGCGAATCCTCTGCGTTCTCGAGAGACTCATTGTCACACTCTTCTCGTGCGAGGGTGACCTGTCCACTCGCTGCGTTGAGAGGGTTCCGGAGGTCGTGACTGACGACGCTGGCAAACTCGTTGAGACGATCGTTTTGGCGTTCAAGTTCCCGTTGACGTCGTTTTTGAAGTGTAATATCTCGGAAAACGATCAGGTCGCCTCGCTTTGTACCCTCACTGGTCGTGATCGCCGAAGTCCGAATTTCGAAAATCCGCTCGTCTCCATCAGATTCGAGTGTGATTGTACTCTGGGAGTTGTCAAGCGCCTCTGTAAGGGCAGGATGAGCATCCGCAAGTGTCGCTGCGTTTTCGGGAAGCACTGTTGAGGCGGCCTCGTTGAGCGCAAACAGACCACCGCGTTCGTCCCGAACGATGACCGGGTCGTCCATCTCTTCAAGCAGTAGATCAGTCACCAGCGGCTCGAAGTCGAGAAAATCGTAGACGAACAGCGCAACGGCAACCAGAATGACCGTGACAGTGAAGAAAATCGGTGATGGATCAAGTGCCGGATGGAGGCTGTAGCCGCTG
>JBEQBN010000132.1:0-4720 GCA_041639775.1 Halapricum sp. | reverse complement strand
CGCGGAACCCGTCGATGAGTCGGAACTCCTCGATGCTCGCTTCTTCTGTCACTTCTCGGATGGCCGTCTGCTGTAACTCCTCGTCGCCTTCGACCCCGCCTTTGGGGAACTCCCAGTCGCCGGGCCGACTCTTCAACAGGAGGTATTCACGACGGCCACGCGTATCGCGAAAGAGGATCGCTCCCGCGCTCGTGGCCTCTATCATTACTGATGTATATTCGACCGGTACTTAAGAGAATATCGGAGCCACTGTCCTTCCGCAGTGATCGGACGAGGAATGGTGTCGTCACCGGTACGTCTCGACTGTCACACTGGGAATCTGCTCGTAGTGTCGATCAGCGGCAAGCACTGGCTCGTCACGCTCCAGTGCCGTTGCGGCGATCGCCGCATCCCCCTTCCCGATCCCAGGGCCAGTGCTGTCCGGTCCTTCGGCCATTCGTTCGCCCAGCAAGCGGCCGGCACGCCGCGCAATGCTGGGCGTTAGGTCCGTCACTGGATACGAATCCAGCACGCCTTCGACCTTCCGACGCTCCGCTTGCGTCTGTGCGACCTTTCCGACGCCGATATACAGTTCCAGCACAGTTATCGACGGGATCACCAGCGGGACCCCTTCAGATTCAAGCGCGCGCTCTTTTTCGATGGCCGCATCGACGCCGTCGATGACATCGAGAACGAAACTCGTATCGACGATCATTCGAAGCGCTCCGCGACCTCACGGACCGCCTGTTGATCCTCACGGTCCGCGTCTTCGACTGCCTCCCGCATCGCCGTCACCTGATTGTCGTCGAACAGATCGCGGAGATCGCGGAGCGATTTCCCCCCGATAAGCCGATCGACGGCTTCGGAGAACGTCTCGTCCGCCCGCTTGTGGCTCTTGATCCGCTCGTAGACATCATCGCTCAGCCGAACCTGATGGCTCATATGAATACGTCGTTGACAGAGACGGATAGGTGTATCGCTGCCAAAAATTCACAGCTCGCGCGAACTTTGGTGGGGGCCGGTAGTCTCACGTTCGACGCGTGCGTTCCATCGCGTATGGATACCTCTGAGACGACGCGCGATCTGGCAACGCAGGTTCGAGAACGACTCCGCGACACAGACGAAACACTCGCTGTCGTCGAGACCTGTACCGGTGGTGGCGTCGGCAGGGCGGTGACCGCCGTTCCGGGAGCCAGCGGCTACCTCGACCGCGTGCTCGTCCCCTACGACTACGACGCCTTGCGCACGTTGACGGGCATCAACCGCGAGACCCTTGACGACCACGGTGCCGTCAGCGAAGCCGCGACCGTCGAACTCGCGAACGCCGCCCGCGATCTGGCCGACGTGACGTGGGGAATCGCCAACACCGGCGTCGCCGGGCCCGGCGGCGGCTCAGCCGAGACGCCCGTCGGGACGGCCGTCGTCGGCATCGCGTACGCCGCCCCTTGGGAGAGCGGCGACTCGGAAACGTCCGCCGAGCGCTATCGATTCGACGGCAACCGCGAAGCCGTCCGCGAGCAGATCGTCCAACAGTCGCTCCAGGACCTCCTCACGGCGATAGATCGAAAGCGTGACGAGTGAGTGCGGTCAGTCAGCGTGACGGTCCTGCGAGGGAAACGCTTGAGTCGCTGCCGTCCGTCGATTCGATCGATGAACAAACGCGGGCACGTGCTGAACGCTGTCCTGTTGAGTGTCGGAATCGGAATCTTAGTCCAGCCGAGCGGTGACCTTGCGACCGTCCGGATGATCGCGGAAGTGCTCGTCCCGGTGGTGCTCGGGGCGCTGTTCCCGGACGTGGATACGGCGTTCGGGAAGCACCGCAAGACGCTGCATAACCTGCCGGTCCTGGCGGTCGTGCTCGCGTATCCGATCTACTTCTCGAACTTGCAGTACGTCTGGGTCGGCGTGCTCACGCATTACGTCCTCGACGTGTTCGGCAGTCGCCGCGGGCTAGCCCTGTTTTACCCGCTCTGGGACGAGGAGTTCAATATCCCGCTGGGCGTGCCCGTCAGCAGCAAGTGGGCGACGCCGATGATGCTCACGGTAACTGCCTTCGAGCTCGTCATCGCTGCCGGACTCATCTACGCCACCCCGCCGTCGGTCCAAGCCGCCGCCCAACAGGCAATCGGCCTCTAGACGACCCGGATGTCGTCGAACTGACCGCCGTAAGCGACGTGACCCGGGTGGGTCGCCTCCATACCCGACAGCAGGACCCGATCGATCTTCTTCCAAGTGTTCTCATAGCCCAGATGAGAGAACTCGAACAGTTTCCGAGCTCGGTGTCGATTTCCCGATCGGTGGAAGAGTCGTCGAGAGGTCCCGTCTTTGAGCGCCGCCACGAGCGCCGATTCGTCCCCGAGTTCCGCGTCGAAGGTCGTCCATACTTCTCCGACTGTCCCTGGAAGATGCGCATACGACGAGGTGAACGCCGGTAGGTCGAATTCGCTTGCCAGCGACTGTGCGCGTCGGTTGTGCCACGGGAGGTGTTTGGGGTTGTACGCCTCGACCGCGTCGATCAGATCGCGATACTTTTCGAGTCGCGTGCGGTCGAGACTCACTGTCAGAAACGTCGGATGTGGCGCAAGTACAGTCGCGTCCTGACGGCGTAGTTCGTCCATCGCTCCCTCGAGCGTGACGAAGTCCGGGATCGGCGCGTCGAGATCGAGCGCCAGCACGTGCCGTCGGTCGTGCCACGGTCCGGTGAAAATCTCTCGGCCCGGCACAACGGTCAATTCCTCGTCACTGTGGGCTTTCGCCCGCTGTTCGATGGTCGGCCAGCGCGTGAAATGCGGCGCGTACACCAGCATATCCAGACCGCGAGCTTTCGCCCGTTCGCAGATGTCCTCGTCAAGCACCTTGACGTGCAGGTCGACGCGGGTTTCTTCTGTCGCTGTCACTGTTTGGGCTATTCCGGTCGGGGAAATGAGCGTTTCTGATCGCGCCGTAGTTTTATGATGTCCTCGGCTCCTACGTGTAGCTATGACCAGCTGGGAATGTGCGATTGAGGGCGACGGTCGGACGTTCGATCGGGTCGAGGACCTCATCGTCCACCAAGCGACCGATCATCAGCGCGTCGAATGTCAGGTCTGTGGGACAGTCCTACCCGACGGCTATTTCGCGATCCGACACGCCTTCGAGGAGCACAGTCGCGCTGAATACGTTCGCGCGTACGACGCGACGGCGAAGGAAGTCCGCGAACGTGAAAGTATCAAGGAAACGATCGAGAGCGAGGCCGACCTCCGGGAAGTGGTCGACCGACTCGAGGGCGGATCTGGCTCGTTTTGAGCGCGTCTCCCGGCTATCCTTCTTATTTTATAGGCATAAATTCCGACAGACTAAGTGAGTATATTTATGCCACTTCGCTGAGTGGCTACTGGTAATGTGGGTGGGCAGTACTCGAACGTTCGGTGTCGTATTGGCAGTCGTCGTTGTCGTGGCTCTCGCTGGAGGGACGACTGTATCGACTGGGAGTGTCGACCGCGTCTGCGGACCGGGAGAGACGGCGATCGTGGAAATCAATCAGAGCGTCTCGACAGTCTCGATCAGCGGTGAAGTGACTGACCGAGGCGAATCTCTATTTGTTGTTGACGATGGGACTGGTACAGCGCTAGTCTACACGTCCGGTAACGCGATAGGTGGCGATTGTGTCGCTGTGACTGGTCTGGCCCACCAAACCACAGGAACCGATCGGAACGTCGACGTCATCGTCCTCGCAATGGAGGGCCAGATTACGCCCCAACGTTAATCGTCGTTGGTCTGTCGACGGACCCTGATTGTGCCATCAGCGCTGACCGAAACGAGTAGGTCCGTCCGGACTTCCCGTCCGACAACAGCGTCCCCAGCGCCGTCGGTAATTTCTCCGAGAAGCTCAGGTGCCGTATGCGGGACCTTCACGTCGGCTTCGTCGCAAGCGTCGAAGATATCCGCCGGAACGTCATAGAGGTCCGTTCCCGACACAACTTGAACCTGAACCGGTGACCGCAACGCTTCTGCCACTGCGACGGTGTCGCGGGCCTTGCGGACGTTTTCCCGCGCACTGGACTCAATACTGGCAATGTTCGCACGAGACGTTCCAAACCGTTCGGCAATCGATGATTGCGTAAGCCCCCGCTCGCGAAGCGCCAGCACTTCGGCCTGACGGCGTGTCAGTATCGACTCTTCGGGATCGAACCCAGCGCGGTCGAGAATCGCATCCGGATCAGTTTCTGTCACGGTTCGGTCTAGCTGCCCCAGAAGTTGTCACGACTGCCCAGTCGCGTCCCCTCGTCGTCCGCGTCGTCGCCGTTGTCGTCGGGTTCGCTCTCGGCGTCGACCGACTCCTGGTCGGCGTCCTCGTTCATCGGAAGTCGCTCGAGCTCTCTGGCTTTCGCGTGGTTGGAGTGGACGTTCGTGATCTTCACGCGAGCACGAGCGTCGGGGAGCACACCATCAACAAGTACGATGAACCCGTCGTCGGTTCGACCGACGCCGGCACCGCTCTCGTGAATGTCTTCGATGTCGACGACGACCTCCTCGCCGATCGTCACTGGCTTTGCTTGGAGGTCCTCTATCGGCTGGTTGTAGTGGTTGCACCACTCCGCGCCACCGCGATCACCGTAGTGTTGACACCCCATCCCGGAGATGCGCTCGGTGAACTCGGGGCAGTCATCCGCAAGTGGACAGTCCGCCATCGTACCTGCGGTTACGCGGGACAGCAGTAAACGCTTGCGGGTTCACAATCATCCGTTGAGACCAGTTTCGA
>JBEQBN010000131.1:0-4741 GCA_041639775.1 Halapricum sp. | reverse complement strand
TTCGTCCCCCACCGCGCGGAGCCGGGATCGCTACGCGATCTGATCCCGCTGGGCATCTACCCTCACAGCGACCAGTACGGCGACGAACAGGAGTTCGCGGCAAACCAGTACGTCGCCATCCTGAAGCTAGACGGAGAGTGCAACCGGTCACGGGAACCGCCGTGGTGAATCGCTCGGGGTCAAGCCCGGGGCATTCGCCTCGACCGCCGGTAAAGGACGGTCCCGTGGCCGCTGGGAACGACACAGCGCCTCCCCGGGGTTTATGCGAGCGCCGGGAGTAGATATCGAAGGCAAAGCTATGGCCGACGGAGACGCGGACCCGCTCGCGGAGTTCGAGTATCCTGCCGAGAAGCTCGTGTTGACACACCGGCAGGCCGAGGTGCTCGCGCTCCGCGAGCGGGGGCTGACACAGGCGGAGATCGCCGATCGGTTCGATACGACGCGTGCGAACGTCGCGAACATCGAATCGAGCGCGCGTGACAACGCTGAGCAGGCGCGCAACACCGTCGCCTTTCTGGAGCTGTTAGACCCGCCAGTGGAGACCGAGATCGAGGCCCACGCGTCGCTTTTCGACGTGCCACCGAGGGTGTACTCCGCGTGTGACGAGGCCGACGTCAAGGTCAACAGTTCCGCGGTCGAGCTGGTTGAGGAAGTGCGCTCGTCGGTCGACGACGCGATCGAGGATAACGTCCTCAAACGACCGATCCGAATCTACGTCACGGAACGTGGCGACGTCCGGGTCGCTGCCGATCGCTCGTCGGAGTCGTCGTGACGAACGCGTGGGATCAGTCACCAGTGTACTGACGGGCCGTCGTGTACGCGTCCCGGACTTCCCGAAACGTAGCCTCGTCGCCGCCCTGATCGGGATGGACCTCTTTGACGCGCTCGCGATAGGCGTCCCGAACGTCGGCGAGGGGCGCGCCAACGGGAACGCCCAGACGGGCGAACGCGGCCGCTGCCGGATGATCGATCTCTCGTGACGCGGACGACGCCGTCGGCGTCTCGAAGGGCAACCGCGCACCGAGAGCGACGCCTGGGAGCTCGTGCTCGACGAGGACCGGCACCGTCCCCGTCCCGACGAGTCGGAAGTACGTCCGCGCGTCGAAGGTGATCGCCACGGCTCGCTCAGGCAGATAGAAAGCCACCCGCTGGTCGTCGACAGTGTGATCCTCGATATATTGCTCGCCGATCCGCCCGAGATACGCCCGAATCTCCGAGCGCCGGCGCGCCTCGCTGTCGCCGGATCCGGACGGGCGGTCAGCCCTGATCAGCCGGTCAGTCAGCACGAACAGCCCAGCGACGGCGAGGCTACAGGCCAGTCCCAGCGCGGTACCGACAACGAGCCAGGACGGTAACTGCGCGAGACTATCGAGCACATCCCGAATACCAAACAGGACCACAAGAATCGCTCGCTAGAGGCAACGTGTACCTGGTTCTAGCCGATATACCGGAGATCCTCTTCGGACGCCGCGGGGCCGCCGCCCTCCATCTCCTGGATCTTCCGGACGACCTCTTCCATCTCGTCGGCCCGATCTTCGAGCGACGCGAAGTCGACTTCGAAGCCGATGAGATCCTGCAGGACCTCCAGGACGGCCTGGGCGCTTTTGGGATCGACCAGGTATCCCGAGGTCTCGCCCATCAGGCAGGCCGCCGGGAGGTCGCGCCGGGCGCCAAGCCCGAGCAACAGGCCCGAGACGCCGACGATCCCGCCGGCGGGTTCGTCCTCGCGGAACTCGACGCCGACGGCTTCCAGGTCCTCGACCAGTTCGTCGCCCGTCGCCGCGCCCAGCACGTCGTATTCCTCGATGAGTTCGCCGGTCGGGACGCCGCCCAGCGCGAACACCCGTTCGACGCCCAGTTGCTCGGCGACGTCAAGGAACGTATCAGTCAGGCCGTAATGACCCTGGCTATCCTGGGCCTGGTGGTCACCGGTCAGCGTGATCAGGTCCGATCCAGTCTCGGTCTCGACGGCGTGGAACTCGGCGTGTGCGAGCTCCGCCGTGCCGTCTTCGACGGTGACCTGCGGCGGGAAATGCGTCGAGTAGACGCGCGCGACGGGCTGGCTGTCCAGTTCTTCGAGTACGTGTTCAGCTGCGAGTTTGCCGACGTGTCCGACGCCGGGCAGTCCCTCGACGAGCACCGGATCCTCCAGGTCGGGCTCGGCGAGAATCTCGGTTTCGAACGTGTCCATACCCGCTACTCGCGGCGTCGCTCCTTAAGTGCCCGTCGGTACGAGCCGTACCGATCCTCCGGCGAAAAAGGGGCGGGAGCACTGTTGATGGCATCGGCTCCGCATTCGGGGCAGGTCGCAGAAAGCGTATAGATCGGCCGGTCGTGGGTATCCCGCCACGCCGAACAAACGCGAATATCGGATTTCATACCAGCGAAGGAGAACTACTCCTCGTCGGTGTTGCGTTCACGGTGGTACTGCGCGGTGCCGCCGTGTACCTCGATCTCGTCGGCGGCCCGCTCGGCGCTGGCCTCGAGTTGCGATTCGGCGGTCTTGTAATCCGGCGCCCGGACCTTGATCCGGTACTCCGGCGAGCCGACGTAGGTCACCTCGAGTTCGACTTCTTCGGGCACCTCTCCGTTTCCTTCGGCGGCCTGGAGCGCCTCCTTGATCGCGTCGACGCCGTCGCTGTCAAACGCCCTCAGGTCGACGTAACCGGACACTTCGACGTACGGAACCGAAACGTTCTCCCGGGCAGTCTCAACGACTGCGCCGATTTCGTCCTCGGAGAGATCAGTATCTTCGAGCGCCTCACTGCCGTGGATAGCCGCCTGCTCGAAGCCCTCGTACATCGAGCCGAACGTCGCGAGCAGTTCGTTGCCGACGGCGGCGTACTTTTCATCGGAGATGTCCTCACCGAAAGACTGCTCCATCCAGTTGTCGGCTTTGCGCTCGTTTTTCCACTCCTGGATCTTGTCTTTGCGCTGGTGGTCGTTGACGTCCTTCAGCGAGAGGTCGATCTGCTGGGCAGACTCATCGACGTCCAGTACCTTCGCGACGACCCGCTGGTCGGTGTTGACGTGATCGCGGACGTTCTTGATCCACCCGGAGGCGACTTCGCTGATGTGACAGAGGCCGCGCTTGTCATCGTACTCCAGCAGATCCACGAAGACGCCGAAATCCTCGATCTCGTCGATACGGCCGACGACGAGTTCGCCCTCTTCTGGCCACCCGCTGTACTTCATAGTTACCGTGCCTCGACGGTATCGACGACCTCGCCCTCGATCTCGGCCATACCGCCAGTCGGGACCGCGAGCGTGTGGCCACAGACTGCACAGGTAACCTCGCTGGCAGCCTTGCCGAAGACGATCTGTTCGTTCTCACAGTCCGGACAGGCGACAGTGTAGAAGTTTCCAGCCATCGTATCTACTCCTGGAACTCCAGTCGGCCGGCACGCCATCCTTCGCGAACGTGGGCTTTGCCACACTCGCTGCAGCGGTAGGTGAGGTTGGTCTTCTTCGTGGGTTTGTCGCCACCGGGGACCTTCGAGAACTTACCGTCGTTCCCGATGCCGGACTGGCGGTCACGCTGGCGGTCGTTGACCTTCTTCATACCGGAAGAGCGGCCCGACCGGACTTTCTCGACCTCGTGTTCGTGGTGCTCGTTACAGTGCGGACAGTACGTGTTAAATCGGCGTGGCATCTGCATAGCGAATCGACCTTGGGTGTGATTTCTCGCCGTCGCTTAAAACCCGTTTGGTTCCGTCCGGCCCGACCGCCGGCTCCGAAGTCCATAAGTGCGGTTGCACCGAACGGGCGAATATGAAAAACCTCATCATCAACGGCGATCCCGGAGACCTCCGCAAGGACGCCGTCATCGAGTACGACGGCGAGGAGTACACCTGTTTCTCCGTCAAGCGCCAGGGCGACTGGCACGGACCGGACCGACCCCAGCTGTGGTGTACGGTCGGTCAGGAAGACGAGCGTGAAGCCTACGAGCGCCGCCAATACATCCCGATGCACTTGGACACACTCTCGGCGGACGCCGAGGCAGTGACCGTCGTCGAGGCGTAGACGGGACGCGCTACATCGGGACGTAACCGGGAGTTACGTGCCGGTCGTAAGCGCCGACTGATCGACCCGATAGATCGTGACGGCCTGCCACTGTTTCTCGACGTGCACGGCATCCAGCTGGTCGACGGTGATCGGTCGATAGTGAACCCGTTCGTTCGAGCCGACGTAGATCAACTCGACGTCGTACTCGGCCAGTAACCGGCGCTGTTGGGCCGGCTGACCGGTGAATATCGTCTCGACGTCCTCGACGCGACGGTCGTAGACGTCCGAGCCGCGATAGACGGCTTCCGGTGGCTTGCCGACCACGGTCGGAACGCCGGTCAGGCTGGCCGGCGCGTTGTCCCAGCGGTACTGCTGGCCGGGGTAGCTAACCATGTTCGGTTGCCCCTCGACTTCCTCGTCGAGCCAGTAGATGGACTCGTCTTCCGCAGGGTGGTCAGACTCGACGAAGGCCAGCGCGTCCATCGTCGGATCGACGTCCTCGTTTGCCGCGTCGATCAGCCAGATCCCACCACCGAACGCGGCCGCAACGACGACCAGCCCGACGGCCAGTCGAGCGCCGACACGGGACGCGTCACGGTCGGACGGGACCAGCGTCGGGGCCGCCCGCATCCCGATTCGTCCGAGAACGGCGAGGCCGAGCAGGAAGCTCGCGAACACGAGCCAGCCGGGCAGGACCGACAGCGGTTCAATCGGTGTCGAGCCGGAGTCGGACAGC
>JBEQBN010000130.1:0-4750 GCA_041639775.1 Halapricum sp. | reverse complement strand
TTGCGTCGGAGACGCAACGAGCCGAAGCCGCCGAAGCGACCACTGTCGAGTCCGTCGCTGACGATCTCGAACTCATCGACGAGTGGCTCCTATCCCGCCTCCAGACTGTGAAAACCGAGATGGACGCAGCCTTCGAAGACTTCGAACACGACAAGGGACTGAATGCGCTGCTAGATTTCGTCGTCGAGGACCTTTCCCGGTTTTACATCCAGGAAGTCCGAGAGCGTATGTGGGAAGAACAGAACAGTCCGAGCAAGTTGGCCGCCTACGCGACGCTCTATCGCGTCTTGGAGGAGGTCGTCGCACTGCTTGCGCCCTACGCGCCCTTTGTCAGCGAGGAGATCTACCAGAATCTCACCGGCGACGCCGGCCACCCGACGGTCCATATGTGCGACTATCCCGAACCCGATTCCGACTGGCAGAACGTCGGCCTTGAGGACGACATCGCGGTCGTCCGCGCGGTCGAAGAGGCTGGCTCGAACGCCCGCCAGCAGGCGGAACGGAAACTGCGCTGGCCCGTCAAGCGCGTTATTGTCGATGTCGGAGCCGACGAGACCGGCGACCTGCCAGGAACGGTCGACCTTCGATCGGAGCTGATCGCTGACCGGCTCAACGCTCGCGACGTCGAGGTCATCGAGCCCGACGGGGACTGGGGCGAGCTTACCTACAGTGCCGAGGCCGATATGAGCAAGCTCGGGCCCGCGTTCGGCAGTGACGCCCAGGAGGTTATGCAGGCCTGCAACGACGCCCGGGTCGCCGAACCCACCATCGAGGCGCTGGAGGCGGCAGTCGCCGACGAACTCGGGCGTGGCGTCGACCTCGATGAGGAGATGGTCGAGTTCGTCCGTCAGCTACCCGATGGCGTCGCCGGCACCGCCTTCGAAGCACTCGACGGCGAGGGCGTCGTCTACGTCGACACGACGCTCACTGAGGACATCGAGAGCGAGGGCTACGCCCGCGAGGTCATCCGTCGCGTCCAGGAGATGCGCAAGGATCTCGAACTCGATCTCGAAGCACGGATCCGCGTCGATCTGGACGTCAGTGACGACCGCGTCGCTGACCTCGTGGCCGAGCACGAGGACCTAATCAAAGAGGAGGTCCGTGCCGACGAACTCGGACGCGTCGAGGACGGCCACCGCAAGACCTGGGAGGTCGAAGGCATCGAGATGGAGATCGCGGTCGTGCCGGTCGCCGAGTCGGAAGCGTAAGTAGCGAACCAGCAGACGGCGTGAGCGGAGCGAGCGCCGTTTCACTCGACCGAGCGCAGTGAGGTCGAGGTCGTTTTTCTGACGAGCGGGTCGCGGGAACGCCCGCGACCGAATGACGTTGCGGCTTCGTCGCAACGCTGTTCCCGCAGGCTCGCTTCGCGAGCTGAGGAAACCCGAAGGAGGAAAAAGTGGTTAGAACGCCAGTGCCGTCGAGTCCTGCTCGCGCGAGCGGACGAGCCCGACGACGAGATAGACAAAGGGCGTGTCGACGGCGGCGATAGCCAGCTTGAGGAGGTACTGCCCGACGATCAGCGAGAGGGCCGCTTCGAGCGGGACGCCCAGAAACAGGAAAAAGGCGATCCCGACGAAGATCACCGTGTCGATGAGCTGGCTCGTCGCGGTCGAGCCGATATTGCGCAGCCAGAGGTGTTCGCCGTCGGTGGCGTCCCGGATCCGGTGGAAGACGATCACGTCCCAGTTCTGACTGACGATGTACGCGGCGAGGCTCCCGACGACGATACCCGTCGAGGCCCCCAGGACGTCCGCGAACTGGGCCTGCGAGACGCTCGACGCGTCAGTCGCGATCGGTGCGCCGATCGTACTCCAGACCAGCGCCAACAATACGAAGTTCATCGCGAACGCGACGTTGACCATCACCTGTGCTGCACGGCGGCCGTACAGCTCGGCGTAGCAATCGGAGGCGAAAAAGGTCAGCGCGTAAGCCAGTGCCGCCCCCGGCAACAGCAGCGTCTCGCCGGCGATCGGGATCGACACCGGCAACTCGAACGCCAGCACCTTCGCGGCGGTCACCTGCGCCGTCACCAGCGCCGTCACGAACAGCGCGAGCAATGCGACTTGCGGGACTGCGAGCTGAGAGCTACTCCTCGTCATCGTCCAGCCGATCGTATCGGGCGTCGATCTCGTCGAGCAGGTCGAGCGTCTTCCGGACTGACGCGCGGATTGCCTCGCTCCGGTTGACGAACTTCCCGTCCTCGCCGACGTGTCTATCGAGGTCCGCAAGGAGTTCCTTCGGCACTTCGACGCTTATCTTGGGCATACTGCGATATCCTTTGGCGAATAGTAAAATGCTATCGGAGCGCAGCCACGGACGATTTAGCGGGGTCACTCCCTGCTCAGGCTGGTTCTTCGACCGTGGTCCCGCCACCGCCACGACGGCCCCCGAGCGTGGCGACCCACAGCACGGCTAGCCCGAAGTAAAAGGCCAGCGCCACCGGAATACCCATAAATAACATTGTGAACAGTCCGCTGGGGGTGAAGAACATCGCGAGAGTAAAGATCGCGATCGTCACCTCCCGCCAGCGGCGTCGCATCGCCTCAAAGGAGATCAACCCGCCGAAATGAAACAGGAACATCGACACCGGCACTTCCGCAAGCAGGCCGACCCCAATCGTCGTGTAGACGATCATCCAGGCGTAGTGTTTGATCCGGTAGGCGATGATCATATTCGCGCCCAACACGTCCTGTGCGAGCCAGGAGATCACGGCCGGCGCGACCAGCGAGTAGCCGATCGCACTCCCAATGCCGATCCCGACGAACAGTGATCCGCCCCACACGATCAGGACGCGCTTGTCTCCTGTGACGAGTCCGCGCTCGCGCAACGCCGGCCAGGCGTAATACAGGATCAGTGGAAGCGTCACAAGTGCGGCGACCAGCGCGCTGAACTTGATCTCGAAGATCAGGTGCTCGACGGGGTGTAACGCGACGGGTTCGACTTGGCCGGCGTTCATCCCGGCCGGTAGTCGCGAGAGAAAGTCGGCGTTGACATCCCTGATACCGCGTCGGTAGAGATAGATGAACAGCCCTCCCAGCACCGCCATAAAGACGCCGACGATTCGGAACGCCTTGGAGGTCAGCGACTCCAGAATGAACGTGATGTCGTGGTAGTAGCCACCGATGTCGTCCTCAGTCGTCTCCTCGTCGGTGAACGCGTCGACCATCCCTGCCGTCGTTTCGGTGACGACGTCCGAGTCGTCGTCCGGCTCCGATGGTCCCTCGCCATTTCCGGTGTCGTCCGGGTCCTCCGCTGGGGTATCTGTGTCCCCGTCCTCGTCCAGTCGCTTTTGGGCCTCGTCGAACTTGTCCAACAGTGCTTCGGCCCGCTCCGGCTCGTCAGCATCGATGGCGTCGGACGCGATCCCCATCAACTCGTCTTCGCTCATCTCCTCGAATGGCTCCAGCGGTGCGGCGCGAACACCCGAGGCGTCGAGTTTGCTTACGTCCAACTCCGATGGGTCACCGAACCTCGCGGCCGCCAGCGGATCCAGCGTGTCCAGCTCCCGGGAGACGAGCCGATAGAAGACTGAGATCGCCACGAACACCGCAGCTCCGAGACCGAACAGGATCCCGATCGTGGTCTGTGACAGCCCCGTCGATTCCGGCAGCGGCGTCAGCGTCGGCCATACCGACACCGATCCGAACAGTTCGTTCAGCGTCGCCAATCCGCCCGTGGTGAAAAACGCGTAGACGGCGATGAACGCTACCAACCCGAACCCGGCAACGGTGTTCCAGTTCGACCGCGCGATCGCGCCGAAGGAGAACTGTTCGCTGCTTCGCTTGATCGTCACGATGATCTTCGTGAACTTCAGGCTGCCCGCGTACAGCACGACCAGCGGCGTCGCCCACATCGCCTGTGTGAGCGGGTCCGGGGGCGTGAAAAACGCGCCGCCCGCATACAAGCCGAAGACTGCGACCTTCCAGCGATCCCGGAACGTCTCGTAGGGAACGATCTCGGCATACGAGAGCGAGCTCATCACGAGCGGGAGCTGGGCCGCGATCCCGAACGACAGAGCCAGGAACACGATAAACTCCATCCACTTCGTGATCGAGTACGTCGGGTTGAACCCGGAGTTCACTGCCGTTTTGATAAGGAAATTGAACATAATCGGGAAGAAGAGGAAGTACGCATAGGCAATCCCGAGTATAAACAGCGTGACGATCCCGCCGGCAAGCAATCCAATTTTCCAGCGGGCGATTGGGGTCTCCGGGAGCCAGCCACGGTCTCTGAGTGCGTCCCGGGAGAGATACAACAACACCGGAATCGAGACGATAACGCCGACGATGAGACCGATCTTCACCTGCAGGAGGATCACCTCGAAGGGGGTAATCGTGACGACTTCCGCCTGCTCGGTCAGGAGGTCTTGCTTGAGTGCATCCCAGATGTAGTTTCGCAACAGGACGATCGTTCCAACTAGCGAGAGCACGAACACAACGAAGACGACCTGCAGATTCCGTTGTATCGCCTTCAGGGTCTGTCCGAGCGCAGCACGTCCTCCAGCGAGAGCACGACGGGTGTCTTCATCAAGTGCGCCGGACATAGCTCTTCGATGGGGTTTGCCGACTCGGTGTTATCAATTTATTCATCGACGGCCGCGACTGTTCTCCGCTGGATCGACTTCTGACAGGGGTCGGTCGTGACGGTCGTTTCTGCTGGGGAGAAAAGAAGGCTTACAATAGGTGGGACCAAACCGCCGTCCACTATGGCCGAGGGTGAAACCGGCAGTGCCGACGTACCCGGCGACGAG
>JBEQBN010000129.1:0-4758 GCA_041639775.1 Halapricum sp. | reverse complement strand
CGTCGGGATCCGTGGTCGGAAGCGACTCGGGCGGGGAGAGTACGGATACCGAAACCGTCACGTCGCCGAGTTCATCCGGTTTGACTGCCGATACGCGTGGATCGTGTAACGCGGCATCGATCGCGGCTTCGACAACGACTGTCCCGATCGGGTTCTCCGGGGTCGGCCGACCGATACAGCCACGTAAACGCCGCCCGCGTTTGATCGTGACGAACACGCCCCTCACGGCCGCTAACTTCCCGTCTGGTGTGTCACGCGACACCGCCGGCTCCCCCTCGCTGTGGGCGGCGTCCTCGATCGCCTGTCTGGCGCGCGATACCAGTTTTCGACCCGCTTCGAGATCGAACTGTACGGATTGTGACATAGTTGTGCTGTGGATGGGTCTCAGAGCGTACGGCGGCGACCGTCCGACGGCCCGCGTGGGGTCCCTGCAATCGGGATTTCCCGGCCACAGTTCGGACAGGTCCCGTCTTCGAGGTCGATCTTTCGAACCGCGAATCCCTCTCGCTCGATCAACAGTCGGCCACAGTCCGGGCAGTAGGTCGATTCGCTCTCGTGACCGGGTATGTTTCCGCTGTAAACGTACTCCAGCCCGGACTCGCGGGCGATCTCCATCGCGCGTTCGATCGTCTCGATCGGTGTCGGCGCCACGTCGGTGAGTTTGTACTCGGGGTGAAACCGCGAGATATGTACTGGTGTCTCGGTACCGACATCCTCGGCGATCCACTCCATACGCTCGCGGAGACTCGCTTCGTCGTCGTTCTCTCCGGGAATGATCAGGTTCGTCACCTCGACGTGGACGTCTTTCTCGGCGAACCGTTCGACGGTGTCGAAGATCGGTTCTGGGTCCGGAACGCCAGCGTGCTCGCGGTAGAACTCCCGGTCGCCTTTGATATCGATGTTAATACCGTCCAGACGGGGCGCGAGCGTGTCGACCGTCTCGGGGCGCATATAGCCGTTGGAAACGAACACCTGCAGGGCGTCGTCAGGGGACGCGCCCATCGTGTCCAGTGCGTACTCCATAAAGATCGTCGGCTCCGTGTAGGTGTAGGCCATCCCGTCGACATCACTGGCTTCGACCTGTGTCGCCAGTTCTGTTGGCGAACGTTCGTACTCGGTGACGCCTTCGTACTCGATGGCAATACGGTAGTTCTGACAGAAATCACACTGCAGGTTACAGCCCTTTGTGGCGACCGAGAGCACGCTGGACCCGGGCGCGACGTGAAAGAGCGGCTTTTTCTCGATTGGATCGATCGATGTCGAAACGGCTCGGCCGTAGGTCGTCAGATACAGGTGGCCGTCGCGATTTTCGCGGACGCCACAGACGCCGCGTTCGCTCTCGGGAATCACGCAGGTCCGCGGACAGACCAGACACCGGACAGTCCCGTCCTCGACTGTCTCGTAGTGTTCCGTCTCCCGGGGCGGTGGTGTGTCCGTGGTCATACTCGACTCACCAACGGCTACGTGGGCAAGCGTGATGAACGGTTCCCGCGATCCCACGAACTGAAATCTCCGGGCAGCCCTACAGCTTCGAGATCTCGCTCGCTTCTTCGGCGGATTCTTTGACTGACTCGACGGTCGCTTTCGGGCTAGTCGCGCTGGCTGCGGCGTTGAGTGCACCCTCGAGGACTGGTGCGTCGGCGATGACGACCGCCTCGCTTTCGACCATCTCGATCGCCGTCTCGGCGTTCATTACCGCGCTGCCGAGATCAACCAGCACGACAACGCCGTCAGTCACCTCCAGCAACTCTGAAAGCGCCGCCTGGATGTCGTCTATCGAAGTCCCGATTCCGCCGTCCGGATCGCCGCCGACCGCGGCGATCGTCTCCTCGTCGCCCCCCATTTCCATAGCGATCTCCTTGATGCCGGCGGCGGCCTGTTCGCTGTGAGAGACGATCAGCAGTCCGATCATCTCACTCCTCCTCGGGTTCTTCGTCCGGAATCGTCGGTGACGTGGCGTCGACGTCGGTATCTCCGTCGAGGTATTGCTCGGCGGTCCCCAAAATTTCCTCGAGCATAAACAGCGTACTCGTCGCACCGGGGTCACGGTGGCCGGTCGAGCGCCAGCCGAGGAACGACGCTCGACCCTTACTCGCTCTGAGGGGGACCGTGAACTCGACGCCGCGCTCGGCCGCATCCACCGCCTTCGCGAGTGCCTCCAGGGGCGGCAGGTCGTCCTGTTCGATCGACTTCTTGTATGTGTGGACCGCCGGCGTGATCGCATCAACCATCGTCTTGTCACCGACGCGAGCGTCTCCACGATCCTGCAACTTGTCGAGGAACGCCTCGGCAAACGCGACTGAGGATTCGGCTGTAATCCCGTCTTCGAGTTCCGTGCTGGCGGTCATAGCCGAACCACCGTATAGTGGCCCCGCCGCGCCGCCGACCTCCGAGACGAGTGTCATCCCGACCGTCTTGACGATCTCCTGAACGTCGGTGTCGTCGTCCATCCCCTCGAGTTTTTCCATGACAGCTTTGAATCCGCGATTCAGGTTCGCCCCGTGGTCGGCGTCACCGATCGCGGAGTCCAGATCTGTCAGATGTGTCTTTTCCTCGTCGATCCGGTCCGCGATGTTCTCGATCGCTTCGAGCAGCGCCTCTCGCTGTCTGGTCTCGTTACCCATGGGTGGTCAATGCACCCACGGCGAGTAAACTGTTCCGGAGAGATATAGAAATAAATATCATAAGAGTTGACCATTATCGAAGTCCATAACGAACGATGAGGAATATTATCAGGAGCCGAACAAGTTCGGGAAGAGATACGTGTGGGTGGCGATCATCGACGTAGGTATGACGAGGACGCGAGATCGATACGGCACGCCAGCCGGATCGGGAGTCGTGCGTGTCCTCGCAACCAGGTGATCCCCTATGAGTATGTACTGCGATCAGTGTCAGGAGACGCTTAGCAACGAGGCGTGTACGGATACCGGCGTCTGCGGAAAGGACGCCCAGACGTCGAACATCCAGGACCTGTTCGTCTGGGAACTGAAAGGACTCGCATATCTCGCCGAGGAGGCGCGCGCGGAGGGAATCGTCGACGAGGACCTCCGCGTGTTCATCGCCGAGGGGCTGTTCTCGACGATTACGAACGTCAACTTCGACCCCGAGTGGTTCGAGGAACAGATCCGCGAGGGGTTCGAGCGCCGTCGGGACCTCCGTGAGCGCTACGAGCGCGAGGTCGGGCCGGTCGACGAGGCTGCTCTCCCGGAGGCGGCGACCTGGGAAGCAGCGGAGAGCGCGGCCTTCTACGAGAAAGCCCCCGAGGTCGGCGTCCAGACGACCGAAAACGAGGACATCCAATCCCTTCGAGAGCTGCTCACCTACGGGATCAAAGGCATCGCTTCCTATGCTGATCACGCCTACGTGCTGGGCGAACAGAAAGACGAGGTGTTCGCGTTCGTCCAGCGCGGGCTCGCCGCGACACTTGACGACGAGTTGAGCGTCGACGATCTGATTGGCCTGGTACTCGAAGCCGGCGAAATCGGGACCGAAGTGATGGCGACGCTGGATGAGGCTCACACCAGTACATACGGCCACCCCGAGCCGACTGAAGTCGACATCGGGACCCGCGATCGACCGGCAATTCTGGTCAGCGGCCATGACCTCAAGGACCTCGAAGAGCTTCTCGAACAGACTCAGGGTGAGGGTGTCGACGTCTACACCCACGGTGAGATGCTCCCGGCACACGCCTATCCCGCCTTCGAAGAGTACGACCACTTCGTCGGCAACTACGGCAACGCCTGGTGGCAACAACACGAGGAGTTCGAGGCCTTCAACGGCCCCGTGCTGATGACGACCAACTGCCTGGTCCCGCCCACGGACTCCTATGCTGGCCGGACTTACACGACCGGCGTCGTCCGGTTCCCCGGACTGGCCCACGTTGAGGACCGCGCAGACGGCGGCCAGAAGGACTTCTCGGCGCTCATCGAACACGCCAAGGAGACCGAACCGCCCGAGGAGATCGAGACCGGGACAATACCAAACGGGTTCGCACACAACGCCGTGCTCGACCGAGCGGACGATATCATCGAAGCCATCCAGGCCGGTGACATCCGCGGCTTCGTCGTTATGGGCGGCTGTGACGGCCGCCATCCCGAGCGGGAGTACTACACCGAGATGGCCGAGTCCCTGCCCGACGACGTGATCATCCTGACCGCCGGCTGTGCGAAATACCGGTACAACAAGCTCGATCTGGGCGACATCGGTGGGATCCCGCGCGTGCTCGACGCCGGACAGTGCAACGATTCGTACTCACTGTTGAAGGTCGCGATGGAGCTGCAGGCGGCGCTGGGCGTCGAAGACATCAACGACCTGCCGATCGCCTACGACATCGCCTGGTACGAGCAAAAGGCCGTGACAGTGCTGCTGGCGCTTCTCAGCCAGGGCGTCGAGGGGATCCGACTCGGCCCGACGCTGCCGGCGTTTCTCTCTGAGAACGTCGTCGACGTGCTCGTCGATGAATTCGACATCAAGCCGGTCGACTCCGTCGAGAGCGACCGCGAGGCCATCATCGAGGAACTCGAATCCAGCCCGCTCGTCGCCCCCTCGACGTAGCGGCCCCGTCGTTTCAGTTACGAGCACCCTCGTTCCTACTGCATGACCTGCTCTTCCAAGAAGTCGAGCTGCGCCTCAAGCTCCGTTCGGCGCTGGCGCCGAACGACCGTCCCGTCGAGGATCGAGCCGCCGGGCGCGTCGAGCGCGAACTCCGTCCGGGCAGTGACCGCCGTGTGACTATCCTGTTCGGACAGTGCATACGTC
>JBEQBN010000128.1:0-4780 GCA_041639775.1 Halapricum sp. | reverse complement strand
GCTCACGGGCGTTCGGCCCGTCCGCGTCTTCGAGACCTCGCTTCGCTCGGTCTCGCTATGCGCTGGCGGGGATTTGAACCCCGGTTGTGACCATGGCAATCTCAGATGAGTTACCACTGTCTAAGAGCGCCTTTTGCCGCATTTCCGCCGTTTTTCGTTCACGCGCCCGCAAGGTGAGAAAATATTACGGTGTAAATGTTATAAAACCCCTGGCTGAAATTATGCGATATATTGTGAGGTTCACAAGTAATCACAGATGCAAATAGTCTGTACCCTGTGGACTAAGTGAATTCATCTAATATAGTTCTCCAATTGAGTAGGGGGTTCATATGAGTGACCAATCAAACCTCAAAGCTTCTGGGGACGCTAATGAGAATTGCGAGGGAAAAAAAGATAGTCTATATAAAAATGATAGCTGGTTGCGGGAGCAATATAATGCACAGCAAAAAACAGAAGACGAAATCGCCGAACTAGCGGATGTACATAAAAACACAATCCGGCGCTGGATGGACAAATACAATATTGAGCGACGTTCTCCGTCTGAGGCTCAGTCAGAGGGTAACATAGAACCACTCAAAGATTCAGACTGGTTGCGAGAGCAATACTGGGGTAAACGGAAAACGCCGGTTGAAATCGGTGATGAACTGGGGTTGAGTCATAAGCCGGTTTGGACGTGGCTGGACAAACACGGTATCGAAACTAGGTCAGCAGCTGAAGCACAGACTGAGGGAGATATTGAGTCACTCAAAGATCCAGACTGGTTGCGAGAACAGTACTGGGATCATGGGAGAACATTAGCCGAGATTGCTGATGATCTGAACGTCACTGACGTTACGGTTAACAAGTACATGAAAAAACACGGGATTAAGCGGAGGGACACTACTTCACCAGAAGTGCAGTCAGATGGCAATATTGAACCACTCAAAGAGCCAGAGTGGCTTACCGAACAGTACGTTGAAAATGAATTAAGTGCGGGAAAGATAGCCGAGAAGTTAGGCGTTTCAAAGACTCCAGTGTTGCGGTATATGCATGAACACGGTATTGAACCGCGATCAATCGCTGAGAGGAACTCAAACGGGAACGTAGAACGACTCAGGGATACAAACTGGCTCCGTCGACGATATGTTGAGGACGAGTTGAGCCAGTATGAGATTGCCGAGTCACTTGGAATATCTGCTCGTACAGTGGCGAATTGGTTGGATAGGCATGGGATTGAAATACGATCTCACGGATTTGATCCCGACCATCTTCCACATCGTGTTCGTTCTGAGTGGGAACTGGTGGTAGCTAACCTCTTGTGCGATATTGGGGTGAAATACGAGTATGAATCACTGGAAATAGAATATGGGGATGGTCGAATTTATACGCCCGATTTTGTCACCGATCGATATGTGATTGAGGTCAAGGGTCACGTTTACTCAAATGAGATTGAAAAAGCCCATGTTGCAATGGAACATTTGGATGAAAGAGACTACGTCGTCGTGGGAACAGAACTCCCCGCCGACATTCATATTTCGCTGGAGAATCAGGCTGCACTTCACCGGCTATTTGAGTGAGGTCCTGTTTCGTTGGATGGAATATATTACCAAGTGAAGATTTTAGCAGAGCCATATTATCTACTGTGTTAGAGTAGATCGAGACTGGTTGGTGATATTCTCTACGTAACGATTTCAGTACAAACCCATTGATCGCGCAATCAACTGTATTTCATTAAGCGGCGAGAGAATTCATAGGCTGGTTGGCTACTAACTGCAAATAGACTGATAGATCCACCGTATATTTTATGTTTGCAGTTCAACGTAGTGAGTTTTAGCGATATAGAGTGACCTTCAAGATTACAACCCGGGTGTGAGAATACTCTAATCTACCGTGTTAGAGCTTAAGAGGAGAGATGCGCTGGCGGGGATTTGAACCCCGGTTGTGACCATGGCAAGGTCACGTGATACCACTACACTACCAGCGCGCCTTCGCAACTTCTCGTACCGGGGAGATGAATAAAAGGCTTGCGGAAGGCCGCGCGGTCGAGGCGTGCGAACGCCCCGCGCGAACTCCCTGTCAACGGGACGCACAACCGCCGCAGACCGCGATACTTTTAAGTATGGGTTCGGTATCACTGGCACAGTCTCGTGAACGGACACGAAAGCGACACGGTATGACACACAGCGTGCTCGTGCCGTCGTCTCTGACCCGGGAAGCCGAGGACAAACGCGAGGCAACTCGCAAACTCGGTTACGTCGCCCGCGCGGCGACGGTCTTTCGGGTCGACCGCCTCGTCGTCTACCCCGACCGGGGTGGCGACGACGGCCGGTTCGGCGACGGGTTCGTCGGCACGGTGCTCGAGTACGCCGCCACGCCCCCATACCTCCGAAAGGAGGCCTGGGGCAAGCGGGACGAACTGGAGTACGCCGGTGTCCTACCGCCGCTTCGTGTCCGTGCACAGACCGGCTCCGGATCGGACGGTTCGGGGTCGTTAAGACAGGGAATCGTGACCGAGGTCGGATCTGACGGGCGCGTCCGGGTCAATTGCGGACTGCAACACCCGATCTCCCTGCCGGTACCGCCGTCGATGGCGGTCTCGGCCGGGGAACGCGTCACCATCAGGGTCTCTTCGCGAGAGCCGGTTCGCGCGAAACTCGTGGCCGAGCCCCCACCGGGGTTCGCCGTCGAGCGTGCGACCATCGACGACTGCCTCGCCCGTCCGGACGCCGGCGTCCGAATCGCCGCGTCCAGACACGGGGAGGTACTGACGGTCGATCGGCTCGGGGAACTCTCCGGGCGGACGACCGAGGACGGACTCACGGTCGCCTTCGGTGCCCCCGAACGGGGGTTGCCGGAGATACTCGACCGTGAGCCGGGCGCGGAGGCCATCGGCGACGAACCGAACGCGCGGTTCGACCTTTGGCTCAATACGGTTCCGAACCAGGGTAGCGAGGTTGTCCGAACGGAGGAGGCTCTGTTCGCGACGCTTGCGCCCCTCACACTGGAGTGAGATAAATGCCACAACCAAGCAGACCACGAAAAGGCTCGATGGGCTTCAGCCCCCGCAGCCGTGCGGCCAGCGAGGTGCCGCGGTTCAACTCCTGGCCGGACGACGAGGGACAGCCCGGGTTACAGGGCTTCGCCGGATACAAAGCCGGCATGAGCCACGTCGTGACGATCAACGACGAACCCAACTCCCCCCGAGAGGGCCAAGAGGAGACCGTTCCGGTGACCGTCGTCGAGACGCCACCCATGCGGGCTGTCGCCGTTCGAGCTTACGAAGACACGCCGTACGGAAAGCGGCCGCTGACCGAACTCTGGACCGACGAGGTCCACGATGATCTCGGTCGCGCCCTCTCCGTGCCAGACGAACAGTCCGGCGACGCCGAAAGCCAGATCCGGGAGGCACTCGACGCGGGTGCCCTCGCGGACGTGCGGGTCATCACCCACACGCTGCCGAGCGGGCTTTCGAGCGTCCCGAAGAAGGAACCCGACGTGATGGAGACACGCGTCGGCGGCGGCGCCCTCGAGGATCGCCTCGAGTTCGCGTTCGACCTCGTCGACGACGGGGGCGAACACGCCGCGACCGATGTGTTCCGCGCCGGCCAGTACGCCGACGTCGCGGGCATCACGAAAGGCAAGGGTACCCAAGGCCCCGTCAAGCGATGGGGCGTCCAAAAGCGGAAGGGCAAACACGCCCGCCAGGGCTGGCGCCGACGGATCGGTAACCTCGGCCCGTGGAACCCCTCGCGGGTCCGCTCGACGGTCCCCCAGCAGGGCCAGACCGGCTACCACCAGCGAACCGAGTTGAACAAGCGGCTCGTCGATCTGGGTGACGACGACGTCACCCCCGACGGCGGCTTCGTCAACTACGGCGAGGTGGACGGCTCCTACGCCCTCGTGAAGGGCTCCGTTCCGGGCCCCGACAAGCGCCTCGTTCGGTTCCGCCCGGCGGTGCGACCGGGCGACCAGCCGCGCCTCGACCCCGAGGTCCGGTACGTCTCCACCGCTTCCAATCAGGGATAACTCATGCAGGCAACAGTACGCGACCTGGAGGGCGACGACGCGGGCGAGGTCGAGTTGCCGGACGTCTTCGAGACGACGTTCCGGCCCGACCTCATCAAGCGCGCGGTCCTCGCCGCCCAGGCCAACCGACAGCAGGACGCAGGTACCGACGAGTACGCGGGGCTTCGGACCCCGGCGGAATCCCAGGGCAGCGGCCGCGGGATGGCGCACGTTCCGAGACAGAACGGGCGCGCACGCGAGGTGCCGCAGGCCGTCTCCGGCCGCCCCGCCCACCCGCCGAAGGCCGAGAAGGACCGCGGACTCGACATCAACACGAAGGAGCGCAAACTCGCCACGCGGAGCGCGATCGCCGCGACCGCCGACGACGAGTTGGTCGCCGAGCGCGGCCACGACTTCGACGGCGACCTCGAGCTCCCGCTCGTCGTGAGCGACGAGTTCGAGGAGCTCGTCAAGACGAAGGAGGCCGTCGCGGTCCTCGAGACGCTGGGCGTCTACGCGGACGTCGAGCGCGCCGAGGACGGCAAGACGGTCCGCGCCGGCCGCGGGACGACCCGCGGGCGGAAGTACACGCAGCCGAAGTCGGTCCTCGTCGTGACGAGCGGGGAGCCCTCGCTCGCGGCCCGCAACCTCGCGGGCGCCGACGTGGCAACCGCCGCCGAGGTCAGCACCGAGGATCTCGCCCCCGGCACCGACGCCGGTCGGCTCACGCTGTGGACCGAGAGCGCGCTCGAGGAGGTGGCCGAGCGATGACGATCAAACACCCGCTCGTCACCGA
>JBEQBN010000127.1:0-4793 GCA_041639775.1 Halapricum sp. | reverse complement strand
TCGAACAGACCTCGCGTTTGGCCGCCTCGACGCCGTCGCGTTCGAGGTCGCCGGCGAGGATGCGGTCGATCAACTCGGTGCAGGCCTGCTCGAAGGCGTCGTCTGTCTCCGGGCTGTCGGTGCTCATGGCCGCAATACTGTCACGTACTCGTGGAGACGGCAGAATAAGGGTGTCGCTACAGGTAGCGTTTCACAGCGACCGTGGCCGCATTACATATAGCCGAGATCGCGCAGGCGCTCCATCAGGTCCTCTTTGTCCTGGGCGCGGCCGGCGCGTTCGGTCGTGTTGGCCATATCCTGCAACCAGGCGGGCTCCTCGGCGGACTTGTCCGTCGAGACCTCGCTCCCCAGCGAGCGGAACCCGGCGAAGTACTTGGGGCTGACCGGCACGTCCCCCTTTTCGACGCCGTCGGGCAGGTCCTCGGAGCCCTGCGGAACGTAGCCGTCCTCGGGGAAGCCTTCGACCGTGTCCGGCACGACGAAGTTCCAGAACGTGTCCCAGACGTCCGCCTCGGCGAACTGCAGGATCGGCTGGACGCGGTCGTGGGGCGGGTAGATGTCCGGATCGTGACGCGGCGAGAAGAACGTCTCGTCCGCTCGGGCTTCCTGTTCGTCCCAACGCACACCCGAGAGCACGGCGTCGACGTCGTGGGCTTCGAGGGTGTCGTTGAGCGCGACGGTTTTCAGCAGGTGGTTGCCGACGTAGGTGTCAAGCAGGAACGGGAACGTGTCCTCCTCGTACTCCAGCAGATTCCGGACGTGGTGCTGGTTGTGTTCCGAGAGGGCCTCAACCGGGATGTCGTCGCCCGGCGTGAGGCCGTTCTCGTCGACGTAGTCGCCGACGTCGGTGTTTCGCGCCCAGATGACCTCCAGGTCCCATTCGTCCGCCCAGTACTTGACGAAGTCGATGAGTTCGTCGAAGTGCTGGTAGTGGTCGATGAACACGACCGGCGGCACTTCCAGGTCGAAGCGGTCGGCGACCTCCTTGACGAAATACAGCGTCAGCGTCGAGTCCTTGCCCCCGGTCCACATAACGACCGGGTTCTCGTACTGTTCGAGGCCTTCGCGAGTGACTTCGATCGCCTTCTCGATCTTGTCTTCGATACTCGGGTAATCTGTGGGCTCCTCGCCCTCGCCGTCGGCGTAATCGACGTCGAGGTACTCGGGGAATTCGGCTTGCTGTGACATCGTGTAATGAGATGTAATTAGATCGTGCTGTAAGTGTCTTTCGGGACTATCCGAACGTAGTGATAATCCATTGCTGACGATTGCCTCGGTCGGAACAGGCTTGGGCGTCGGTGCCGTTCGGTCGCCTATGCGGCTGGTCAGCGACGGCGAGCAGTATTACGTCTTGCAGCGTTCGAACGGCGAGGTCTGCCGACTGCGGGACCTGTCCGAGGGAACGACGACGGCCCGGCCGTGTTCGGACCTCACGCCGATCAGCCCGGCCGAATTTGTCGAGGCTCGTGACGCGGATATCGACGTTTCAGGCCCACGAGAGCAATCCGAGCGGGCCGTTGCGCTCGCTGCCGAGCTTGCGGTTGCCGGGCCGACCTCCGCACGGGCACTGCTCGATCGGTTCGATGCCTGTGAGAGCGACATCCACGGGGCGACGACAGAACTCCGGGCGGCTGGACTGATCGAGCCGACGACCGTCCACGGGGAGCGGGGCTACCGGGCTACCGAGCAGGTCAGCGACGCGCTATTTTAGGGCTCGACGAGCGCCGCCGAATCCATTCGCTCGACTCGCGAGCGGTTGGTCGTGGCGTCTTTCTCGACGTGCACGAGATCATCAGCCGCGCCGATCAACTCCTCGTCGTGACTGACGACGACGATCTGCTCGACGCCCAGCTCGCGCATCTGTTCGATCAACGCCACGAGTTGGGAGACGTGGCCCGAGTCGAGGAACACCGTCGGTTCGTCCAGGACCAGCGGCGGCATCGGCGCGGTCCCCTCGATGCCTTCGGCCAGCAGCCGGTAGATCGCCGTGCGCAGCGAGAGGTTGAACAGCGCCCGCTCACCGCCCGAGAGCTGTTCGGGTTCGAGTCGCTGGCCGTCCTTCTGATAGATCGTCAGTTCGTAGTCGCCGTCGAGCTCGATCCGATCGTATGAGGCGTTCTGATAGACCAACTCGAAGGTGTCGTTGAGCATCCGTTCGAGCGTCTCGACGTTGCGCTGGCGCAACTCCGCCCGGAGCGTGCCGTACATCGACTCTAGCTGCTCAGTTTCCTCGTACAGCGACTCCAGGCGCTGGACGGTCGCCTCGAGTTCCGTACGGCGTTCCCGGAGGCCCTCGAGTTCCTCGATCTCGTTGTTGACGCCGCCGATCCGACTCTGTAAGTCGTCGCGCTGTTCCCGTAGCTCCTCGAGTTTCTCGTCGACTTGCTCGATGTAGTTCTGTGCGTTCTGTTTGTCCTGGCGGGCGCTTTCGACCTGGGACTGTTCGACCGCCTCCGCGAGTTCGGCCTTCCGCTCGCGTTTGTCCGCGAGGCGCTGGCGGCGTTCCTCGTTGGTCTCCGCGAGGTCCGCCCGCCGTTCCCGCAGCCGTTCGAGTTCACTCTCGGCCGCCTCGATGGCTTCCAAGGCGTCGCTGGCTCGCTCCAGACACTTGCGGCGCTCCTTGAGCTCGCCCCGCTGTTCGTTGACAGTTCCGATCTCCTCGCGCGCGTCCTCGGCCGCCGCCTGGGACTCACTCGCGGCCGCGCGTTCGTTTTCGGCCTCGCGTTCCAGTTCGGCCGCCGACTCCCGGAGTTCCTCGACGCGATCGCGGTCCTCGGAGAGACTGGCTTCCTTCTCCTCGATCAGTTCCGAAACGGTCTCGCGGCGATCGCGCAGCCGTTCGATCTCGCTTTCGGCTTCCACCAGCGTCTGCGCGCGGTCGAGCCGTTCTTCCAGCCGTTCCCGTTGCTCGCGCAACTGCTCGCGTTCGGCTTCCAGCTCCGCCAGCGTCTCCCGCTCGTCCGCCAGGGACTCGACGTGGGGCGACCCTTCGACGTTCTGGCCGCACTCGGGACATTTGCCCGCTTCCAGTAGCGCCTCGGCTTCCTGGATCGACTCGCGCTGCTGTTCGATCGTCGCCGTGAGATCGGACAGCTCCGTCTGTCGGTCGTCACGCTCGTCTGCAAGCGACTCCCGGTGGGCCTCGGCCTCGCCGATCTCGACCGGCGCGTCCTCGAATTGGGCCTGCAACTCCTCGATCTCCTCCGTGAGGCCCGCAAGGCGCTCGCGGCGCTCGGCGATCGCTTCCTCGTCCGCTTCGATCTCCGTCGCCAGGTCTTCCGCCCGCGTTCGTTTCTCCGCGGCCTGCTCCTCGAGGGACTCGGCGCGTTCGCGGGCGCTCTCGGCGTCGCTCTCGTGTTCGCTGGCCGCGAGTTTGTACGACTCCAGTTCGTCCCGGAGCTGTTCGTCACGCTCCTGTAGGTCCGCGAGGCGTTCGTCGACGGCCTCAATATCGGCGTCAGCGTCGAGTTCGGAATCGGCCAGCTCTCCTTTGACCGTCTCCTCGCTGTCCTCGATCGTCGCCCGCAACTCCCCCATCTCCGATTGCAGCGACTCGCGCTCGCGCTCGGTATCGGCGATGGTCTCCTGTAGCTCGCCGATCTCGTCTTCGAGTGTCCTCAACTCCTCGCGTTTCGCCTCGTACTCCTCGAGGACGGACTCGGCCGTTTCGAGAGTTTCGACGGCCGCCTCGCGTTGGTCCTCGAAGCGCTCGATCTCGGACTCGACCTCCTGCAGTTCGGTCTCCAGTCGGTTCAGCGTCTCGTGGAGCCCCTTCTCCTCTTTGGCCTCGATCTGCTCGGCGATCTGGGAGAGGGCGCCTTGCTTGTCATCCCGGACCCGGCCGACCCCGACGCGGGCCTTGCTCGCCCGGGAGCGATACTCCTCTAACTTGCCCAGTTGCAGAAGGTCGTCGAGCATATCCTGGCGCTCGCCCGGCGTCGCGTTGATGAGCTTGTTGACCTCGCCCTGCCGGACGTACGCGCAGTTGACGAACGCCTCGTGGTCCATCCGGAGCAGTTCCGTCACGTGCGCTCGGACGTCCTGAGCGCCTTCGTAGGTCGCGCTCGGTCCCTCCAGGACGCACTCGGCGGTCGTCGGCTGCTCGCCGGTCGCCCGGATCCGACGCCTGAGATGGTAGTCCCCGCCGGCGTGGGTAAACCACAGTTCGACGATCGTCTCGTCGGCCCCGGTCGTGACGATATCCGAGAGGGTCGCATCGAGCGCACGGGCCCCGTACAGCGCGAAGAAGGCGGCCTCCAACAGCGAGGATTTCCCGCTGCCGTTGACGCCGTGGATCACCGTCACGCCCGGGTTCAGTCGCAGGTCGGCGTCCGCGTAACACTTGAAGTTCTGCAGGGAGATCCGCGTGAACTTCATAGGTATTCCTCCATCGTGGCCTGGCCGTCGCCCGCTCCGGCGTCCCCCTGCGTCGAGCCATCCCCGTCGTCCGTAGTCGTCCCGTCCACCTCGTCTCCGTCCGTGTCGTCGGTCGCTGTCTCGTCCGTCTGTTCACTGTTCTCGGGCGCCGACGCGAACGCCCCCTCGTCGGCTTCGGCGACGAACTCTGCGACGCGGTCTTCGATCACGTCCGCGACCTTCGAGTCGGCGACCTTGCTCGCCCGGATCGTCTCGTCGAGGTCCCGGGCGGCCGGACTCAGTCCCAGCTCGCGGATCCGCTCGCTCACGGCGTCGTCCGGGTCCGCGAAACTGACCGAGACGTCGCCCGTATCCTCGATCTCACGGCGGTCGTTGACCCGGGCGACCAGCGCCCCTGCATCCAGCGCGACGGTCTC
>JBEQBN010000126.1:0-4794 GCA_041639775.1 Halapricum sp. | reverse complement strand
CCCGGTGTGATCACTCCGGGCGAGGCCAAACTCGGCATCCTGCCGGGGAACATTTTCAGCGAAGGCAATGTCGGACTGGTCTCGCGGTCGGGAACGCTGACCTACCAGGTCGTGGACAACCTCACCCAGCGCGGGATCGGCCAGACGACCGCCATCGGCATCGGCGGCGATCCGATCATCGGGACGGACTTCGTCGACGCCCTGGAACTGTTCGAGGCCGATCCCGAGACAGATGCTGTCGTTATGTGCGGAGAGATCGGCGGTGAAGACGAAGAAGCGGCTGCCCGCTACATCGGCGAGCGGATGGACACGCCGGTCGTGGGGTTCATCGCCGGCCGCACCGCGCCGCCCGGCAAGCGTATGGGCCACGCCGGCGCGATTGTCTCCGGCAGCGGTACCGGCACGGCCGAGTCAAAGATTGCCGCGTTGGAAGACAACGGCGTCCCGGTGGGTAACACACCCGACGAGATTGCTGATCACGTCGCTGAGTTGCTGTAGGGCATCCCGACATCCGATGTGTTGCTCGCCACGGCACGAACTTTGATACTAGCGAGTACACAACAAACATACAATGACAGAGTCAGAGCCGATCCGCGTGGTCCACGTCGACAGCGACCCCGATTTCTTGGAGGTCGTCGCCGAGCATCTCGAATCCGAGAACGAGGCGCTGGCTGTCGAGGGCGAGACCGATCCACAGGCGGCGCTGGACCGCCTCGAACAGAAAGCGGTCGACTGTGTTCTCAGCGACCACCGGCCGGCCGGGATCGACGGGCTTGCCTTCCTCGAAGGCGTCCGCGAGCGCAACCCGGAGATGCCCTTCATCCTGTACACCAGCCACGGGAGCGAGGAGATCGCCAGCGAGGCCATCTCGGCGGGTGTTACCGAGTATATGCAAAAGGAGACTGGGACAGACCAGTACGCCGTCCTCGCGAACACGATCGCCAATGCCGTCGAACATACGCGCACGGAAGCGGCGCTGCAGGAAAGTCAACAGCGCTACCGGACTGTCGTCGAACAGAGTCACGACGGAATCTTCATCTATCAAGACGGCACGTTCGAGTTCGTCAACGAGCGGTTCTGTGCGATCGCCGGTTACGAGGAAGACACGCTGATCGGGATGGACGTGTTCGAACTCATCCACCCGGACGACCGTGACCGGGTCCGGAAGATCAGCCGGCGACGACAGTCCGGGGAAGCCCATCCACAGCAGTACGAGGCCCGGATCGTCACCGTTGACGGCGAGATGCGTGAGGTGTCGCTCAGCGTCCGATCGACCACCTACGACGGCGAGCCCGCCGAGATTGGATCAGTTCGGGACGTGACTGATCGGTATCGCAGCGCGGAACGGCTCGATGAGTTCGCCAGCATCGTCGCCCACGACCTGCGCAACCCGCTGAATGTCCTGTCCGGTCGGCTGGATCTCGCCCGTGAGACCGGCGACGAGACGCACTTCGCCGCGCTCGAACGGTCGATCGACAAGATGGAGACCCTGCTCGAAGAGATGCGAGATCTCGCCAGAGCCGGGTTGCCGGTTCGGGAGCCCGCCGTCGTCGACGTCGAGTCGGCCGCCCGCGAGGCCGCGGAGACCACCGATCTGACGGTGACCACCGAGGTGGGTCTGCCGACGATCGAGGCCGACCGCGATCGCCTCGAAGGCGCTCTTGTCGAGTGTTTTGAGAACGTCGCGGTCCACACTGACTGTGATTCGGTCCGGGTCCGACCGACTGAAGACGGCTTCGCTGTCGTCGATGACGGGCCCGGAATCGAGGCGAGCGAGCGCGACCGGGTCTTCGAGGCGGGATATACGACCGACACCGACCGGACCGGCTTCGGGCTTGCGATCGTCGAGTGGATCACCGACGCTCACGGCTGGTCGGTCGCGGCCGAGCCATCGTCGTCAGGCGGGACACAGATTGTGATCTCGGATGTCGGTCGGACCTGATTCTGTCAGGTTCTATCGCCGCACGTCCGTTTTCGCGACCGATACTCGGGGTGTAACCTATAGGTGTGACCAGCTAGTACGGACAGACGAATGATCGAGGCCCGCGACCTCCGCAAAGAGTACGGCGGTTTCCCGGCCGTCGAAGGGAGTACGTTTTCGGTCGATTCCGGGGAGGTGTTCGGCATTATCGGTCCCAACGGGGCCGGCAAGACGACGACGCTGAAGATGCTCGCCGGGCTGATCGAACCCACGAGCGGCAGCGTCTCGGTCGCCGGCTACGAGGCCGGCGAAAGCGAGATGCGCCACCAGCTCGGCTTTCTCCCCGAGGAATCGCCGCTCTACGAGGAGATGACTCCCCGGACGTATCTACACTTCTTCGCCGATCTGTACAACGTCTCCGACGACGTCGCCGAACGGCGAATCCGTGAGACGCTGGACGAACTCGACTTGCAACACCGAGATCGGCAGATCGGGGATATGTCCAAAGGGATGAAACGGAAGGTCGCGATCGCCCGGTCGCTGATCAACGACCCGGACGTGCTGATCTACGACGAACCGGCCAGCGGGCTGGATCCGCTGACGACGAATTACATTATCGAGTTCACCAGTCAACTCGCCGCGGAAGGCAAGACGATCGTCTTCAGCGCGCACAACCTTTTTCACGTCGAGTCGATCTGTGACCGTGTCGCGATTATGAACGACGGAGAAATCGTCGCCCGCGGCGGCCTCGATGAACTGCAGACCGAATACGGCGAGACGGTCTATCACGTCCACACGACCGTCGAAGTTCCCGACAGTGTCGCGACAAACGGCCGGTACGTCCGAACCGTCGAGACGATGGACGAGGTCGAGTCCATTCGGTCGGTCGCCCAGGAGGCCGGTGGCTCGATCATCGACATCCGGACCGAAGAATCCAGTCTGGAGGAGGTCTTCCTCAACGTCGCCGACGGTCGTGACAGTCGTACACAGTCAAGCACGCCTGCGGCCGATTCGAGTCCGGAGGCCTGACCGTGCGACCGCGCAAGATTCTGCGGATCGCCCGCTGGGAGGTGACAAAAAACGCCGGCGGGATCGACCGCAAGACTGCCGCCGTCGTCGCCGTGACGTTGCTCGTGCTTGGCGCGGCCGCGCCGCTCGTCGTCGCGCAGGGCGGTGTCACGCTCGATGAAGGGTTCTACCGCGTCGGCGTCGACGAGGAGAGCCCGCTGTACCCGGTCGTCGAGAGCGACTCGACGTTCGCGGTTCAGGATCCAGACGCGGCACTCGGCTCCGAGATCGACCTGCGGATTCGCGGCACGCAGGTGGTCGCCAGCGACTCACAGAAGGGACAGGCGGCCCTGGCGGAGTTGCGCAGCAGCGTCGACTCGTATAACGACCGTGTTATGTCCGAAGAGTCCAACCAGTCGGCCGCGTTCCCGGTCACGGTGACACTTGACTATGCCGAGCGGAACCGTACGATGACTGGCGGGTCCGACACGCTTGACGGCGGGACAGTCGACGACGGCACGCCTGCTGACAGTGAGACGCCTGACGACGGCGGGAACAACTCCGATCCGGCGGACGGTGACGACACAGATGGAACCACCGGTGACGGTTCCAACGGGACGGCCGGCGACGGAACTGATGGAACGGCTGGCGACGGCTCAACGGCCGATAACACCGGCGGATCCGCGGGCGACGGTTCGGCCGGCGGGATCGGCGGTGTCGCCCGTGGCCTCACGGGCAGCGATGCGATGACGGGCACGCCGTCTGCCATCTCGCCGCCGTTTCCCTTCCAGTCGCTCATCCTAGCCTTCCTGTTCGTTATCCCGCTGAACTTCGTCATCCAGGCCTACGGATCGACGATGCTCAGCGAGCGGCTCAACCGCCGGGGGGAACTGCTGTTAGTGGCACCGGTTTCCCGTGGCGATATCATCGCCGGCAAGACGCTGCCGTACTTCCTTGGCGCATTGTTCTTCGAGGGGCTGATCGCGGGCGCCGTTCTCTACCTGCAGCCCGATTCCGGCAGCGGGCTGTACGCGCTGGCTGCGGTCGTGCCGCTCGTCTTGCTCTTTCTCTCCGCGACGTTCCTCGGTGCGATGTTCGCCCGCTCGTTCAAGGAACTCACCTTCGTCACCGTCTCGATCACGGTCGGGCTGACGACTTACGCCTTCGTCCCGGCGATTTTCACCGACGTGACGCCGATCGCGCTCATCTCGCCGCTGACGATCGTCGTCCGCGACATCCAGGGCGCCGGGATTGAACCGCTGTCGCTGTTGCTCTCGACGCTGCCGCCGTTGTTCACTGCGGGGCTGTTTTTCGTGCTCGGCGCGGGACTGTACCGCGAGGAGGATATGTTCACCCAGCGGCCGATCCCGCTGAAGGTGCTCGATTCGCTCGCCGGCCGGATCCATCGCCGGCGCAGCGTCGCACTCGTCGTCGTCTTGCTGATGCCGCTGGTCATTCTCGCGGAGCTGGTCGCCGTTGCGGCGGTCTATCCGATCTCGATGGGGCTGCCCCAGCCGATCTGGCTCGGACTGATACTGCTCTCGATCGTCGTGATCGAGGAACTCGCAAAGAGCCTGCCGATATATGCGGGGTTCGTCCACAACCGGTATGATCGCTCGCTCCGCTCGGCGCTGGCCGTCGGGGCTCTTGCCGGTCTCGGATTCTTCCTCGCCGAGAAGGGACTCCTGCTCGTTCAGTTGCTTGGCGGGTTACCAGAGGTCCAGCAGGCAGCGGTCGTTTCAGCCGGCCCGACAGCCGGCATCGGCCCGGCGGTCGGCCTGCTGTTGTTACTCGCACCGCTGGCACTGCACGTCGTCACGGCGGCGACCTCCGCAGTCGGGATGCGATCCGGCCGGCAGGGGTAT
>JBEQBN010000125.1:0-4807 GCA_041639775.1 Halapricum sp. | reverse complement strand
GGCGTCGACGTCCGAGCGGCCGACGAACCTGTCGACTGCGCTCTGGACGTTGTCGTAGGCGTCCCGCACGATATCTCGCGTGGCGATCTCGTGGCCCTCGGCTTCGAGTGCGGCGACGATCGCGTCGCCCGCCGCGTCTTCGTCTCGCGTGCGTGACGAGGAAACGGTTAACACCGCGACGCCGAGCGTCTCGAGGTCGTCCGCGTGGTGGTGTCTCGAATCGTGGCGTCGGTCCCCCGAATCGTGCTCGTGATGGTCCTGTTTGCCGCCGGGGTCGCCATTCTCGTGGTTTGATCGGTCGGCTTCAGGGCCGTCGTCGCTGTCGGTCATACTGACGCTTCGGGCGCGAGGGCGAAAACGTTCCGCTCGATCGCTAGAACGATCGGGGGGCGAGTTCATCAAGGACCCGCCCGGCGTTGTTCGAGAAGGCCTTGCGCATCGCGTCTTCGGGCACGTCAAGCGTCAGGATCTCCATAATCGCGACGTTTGGATGTGAACCGGGCGCGCCGCTGCCAAAGAGGACGCGATCCGGGTGTTCCATCAGCGCTCGCTCCAGTGGCTCCCGAAACCGGACGAAACTCGTATCCACATAGCATTGATCGTACGCTTCGAGCAGGTCGATTGTCCGTTCCATCGACGCTCGATCGAGGGGGTAGCCCCCGAAACTCGCGACGATCGTCGTAATGTCCTCGGCAAGCAGCGTCTCGGCGAGTTTCTCCGGCGGGAACGCAGCCCCGGCGTGGACGAGAACGGGCAATCCGACGTCCGCGAGCGCTTCGAGTACCTCTTCATCCGGGAGTCCGTCCTGGGCCGGGTGGACCACGAACCCCGCGAAACGGTCGTCGTAGGCGTATTGCTCGATGTCCTCCGGAGCGGTGTGTTCTTCGGCTCGGGACGCTGTGAGATTCCGCAGCTTCGAGCCGGCACCCGTTCCGGGATCGAGCGCACCGGTGATTCGCGCCAACGGCACGAGCGGGCGCTCGACGCTCATCCGGGCGACGGCGTTGTTGGCCTTGAGATATGCCTTCTCCCGAGTGGGCGGGTAGACCGCCGACCGCACGATCCCCGCTTGGTGCATCTCTCGTTCGAGTCGTTCCGGACCGCCGATCCCCTCCCGCGGCCGACGTTCCGCGTCCGGCTCCAAGCGCGCGTTGACGTCGACGACTCGAAACCCGTGCTCCAACTCGAGCATCGCTCCGATGATGGAACGCACGAAGTATTAATACCTCTGGCTGTCAGCCCCGTCTCGGCGGTCCACGTCCACGCTGGCCCCGCTGGTCGGCTGTGTCGTCGATCCCGTGTCGTCGAACTCGATAGATTTATATAGAACCGCTAACGACCAATTAACCGAGGAATACAATCATGTCTAGTGGCCAGCGACGCATGGGCGGACAGCCCCTTTTCATCCTTGAGGAAGACGCGGAACGGACCAAAGGGGAAGACGCACAGAGTTCGAACATTTCGGCCGGGAAGGCCGTCAGCGAATCCGTCCGGACCACGCTCGGTCCGCGCGGGATGGACAAGATGCTCGTCTCCGACGACGGCGATGTCGTCATCACCAACGACGGCGCGACCATCCTGGGCGAGATGGACATCGAGCACCCGGCGGCCCAGATGATCGTCGAGGTCGCCGAGAGCCAGGAAGAGGACGTCGGCGACGGGACGACCACGGCCTCGGTACTCGCGGGCGAACTCCTCTCGAAGGCTGAAAGCCTGCTCGATGACGACGTCCACCCGACGACGATCGTTGAGGGCTATCACGAGGCGGCCGGTCTCGCCCAAGACGCTATCGACGAGGCGGTCATCGCGACGGACCTCGACGACGAGCAGCTACTGCAGGTCGCCAAATCCAGTATGACCGGCAAAGGGACCGGCGACATTGCGGGTGACGTGCTGGCTGAGGTTGTCGTCGACGCGGTCCGTGCTGTCCACAGTGACGACGGTGTCGACCGTGACGCAATCTCGCTGCAGACCCAGATCGGCGCCGCCTCTTCGGCGACAGAAATTGTCGAGGGGGTCGTCGTCGACGAGGAACCGGCCCACGAGAATATGCCCCGTACCGTCGAGGACGGCGCGGTCGCGACGATCGACGCGGCGATCGAACTGCAGGACAGCAACGTCGACGCCGAGTACAACGTCACCAACGTCGATCAGCTCAACGCTGCCCTAGACGCCGAAGAAGAGGAACTGCGCGGCTACGCCGAGACACTTGCTGATCTCGGCGCCGATATTGTCTTCACCACCGACGATATCGACGACCGCGTGCAGGCCTATCTCGCAAAGGAAGGTATTCTTGCGTTTGAGGACCTTTCCAGCGACGATCTGGCGTCGATCCGCTCTGCGAGCGGATCGACCCGTGTCAGCGGTGTCAACGCCATCGAATCTGACGATTTGGGAACGGCGTCGGTCAGTGTTGAGTCCTACGGCGAGGACGAACTCGCCCTCATCGAAGGCCCAGAGGCCGAGACCGTGACGGTCTTTGCCCGCGGCAGCACTGAACACGTCCTTGATGAGGTCGAGCGCTCCCTGATGGACGCGCTGGACGTCGTGACGGCCGCACTCGATGAGGGCGGTGTTGTCCCCGGCGCCGGTGCGACTGAAATCGCCGCCGCGGCACACCTCCGCGATCACGCCGCTTCGATTGAGGGCCGCAAGCAACTCGCTGTCGAGGCCTTCGCCGACGCCGTCGATGTCCTGCCACGCACCCTCGCGGAGAACACCGGTATGGACCCGATTGACGCGCTGGTCGATCTCCGCGCGGCCTACGACGGTGGCGACACTGCCGGGATCATCTCCGAAGGTCAGACCGGCTCGGTCAAAGACCCGCTCGAGTACGGTGTACTGGACCCCGCTGCAGTCAAACACGAGGCCGTCCACAGCGCGACCGAGGCCGCGACGATGATCGTTCGCATCGACGACGTCATCTCCTCGAGCTAATCAGAAACAACCGCTTTCTATAGCGATTGACTGACACGGTCGGTTGTACCGATGTACCGGGACGATTGCATACCGGCTACGATCGATCCGGAACAGACGTACAACCGACCATATGTGTGATTGCCTCGCTTTGGACCTGCTGACCGACAGGCAGAACGTTTTTATCTGTGAATCTAGGTGTTTATAATGAGTTACCGCCTGCTGTACAGTCTCGTCAACACGTACGAACAAATGTATGGGTTCTAATGAACCGTCGTTTCAGCCGCAGTTTGAACCCCTTCGATCACCGCCAGGCATCCGACTTGTCGATCGGATCGACGGCGGCGAATTCACGCTCCTCACGCCGGACGCGTTCGATCCGATCCCCCGTGAGACGGATGTCTTCCCCGTTCCTGTCGACGGGGCTGTCGAAGCGAGTGTCGAAGAGTTGCGGACGCCGTATCTCGTCGGTGTCTGGGTTCGTGACGAGAACTTCGATCTCGTCGAGCAGGTGACTGGCGGTGAACAGGCGTCGCTGCGACCGGGTCGTTACGTCGTTGAGTTCTCGTCGGTCCAGTTGAAGGTGTATCTGTACGTCGAGGGGCGGTTCGACATCGATACGACGGACGACGCAGTGACATTCTCGATGGGGAGCGCGACGGACGTACTGATCGGGGTTCGATCGTATCACGAGCGGCCGGCTCGAACGATCACGACGACAGCGGAGCCCCGCGACGCTATGCGTGCCATCTCACAGTTTCGGGCTGCCCTGAAGACGACGAGCCCGGAGCGATCGTTCCCGACGCTACGGGGGCACCCACCGCTGGTCGAACTGGGCGAGGAGCTGTCGGTCCCAGCCAGTGCGGACGTTGCTCCGCCGTCGATGTTCATCGAACTTCCACTGCGGTGGGATCGGATACTCCCCGTCGGATCGCTCGCGTACTACCTTGACGCCGAGGTCGTTCCGGGGACGGAACCGCGCCTCGTCGCCGGTGGCGACCACGTCCCCCTGGTCGGCGACCGCGGGTTCGAAGCACGCGTCGCACGGATTCTCAAACACGTCTTCACGCTGGACGCGATCACGCGGACCGAGGGACTGTACGACGTCGAGCTTCACGAGCGGTCCCTGGTGGAGGATCGGATCAGCCACGATTTCGGCGAGCTGTACGAGATGCCGCTCGCGGACCGCGTTCGGGCGTATCTGGACATCCCGTTCGAGGTCGTCGAACCGGCGACGCCCGAGTGGAAGCTCACGGCCGACATCGAGCCGGACGCATCGAACGTCCCGGTGCTGCCGTTCGTGGCGCAGGACCTGGCCGTCGTCAGGGTGCCCACGAACGACGACATCGAGTCGCGGATCGTGGAGGAACCGTCACCCGACGTCGAGCGGTTCTTCCGGGACGAGCCGGTGCTGGTGCGTGGCAGTACCCGTCCGGTCCGATCGAGCGAAGAGCCGGAGCATACCGCAGCGTCCGACCGGGTCTTCCGCCCGGAGTCGACTGACAGCCTGATGCAGACGTTCGTCGGCGACGGGATTCCGATGGGCGCGACGAAGATGACGCCCGAAGCGTTCCGCCGGCGGCTCGAGTACGAACCTGCGGAGTCCGGCCGGATCCGCGTCGACATCGTGAACAACGAGGCGACGATGAGCGACGAATCGACCGTCTCGGACGTCTACGGGGCCCGCGAGTGGGTCGAGTTCGACGTCACGATCCACGAGGAATTGACCAAGGCCGAACTCGCCGACGTACTCCAACAAGAGACCGACTTCTTCCACTACATCGGCCACGTCGAAGACGACGGCTTCCGGTGCTCGGACGGACTCCTCGACGCCCGGAACCTCGCTTCGGTCGACGTCGGCGCGTTCCTGCTCAACGCCTGCAACTCCTAC
>JBEQBN010000124.1:0-4833 GCA_041639775.1 Halapricum sp. | reverse complement strand
CGAACGAGGTCATCGAGCGTCCGCATCGTCTCCTCGATCGGGGTGTCCTCGTCCCAGCGGTGGATGTAGTACAGGTCGAGGTAGTCGGTGTCGAGACGCTCTAGCGTCCCCTCGATCTGAGCGCGGATGTGCTTGCGCCCCAGTCCGCGGTCGTTCGGCCCGGGTTCACCCCAGCCGTCGAAGGGAAAGTACACCTTCGAGGCGATGACGACGTCTTCGCGGTCGTGGCTTGCCAGCCACTCGCCGATGTACTCTTCGCTGGTACCGTTGGGCGTCCCGTAGACGTTGGCCGTGTCGATGAAGTTGATGCCGTGATCCCAGGCCGCATCGAGCAGTTCGTGGGCCTGCTCGCGGTCGGTCTCGACGACACCGCCGGTTTCCCGTCCGAACCGCCAGGTGCCGAAACACAACTGTGAGACGCGCGTGCCCGTGGATCCAAGTGTCGTATACTCCATACGCGCGACGCTACGACCGGACCGCACCTATAACTACTGGGCACTACGACTGGAATCCGTCTTCCCAGCGGAAGCGGCCGTCCCGCTGGATCACCTCACCATCGACCAGCAAGCGCGACCCGTCGTCCATATTTGTGATCAGATCGACGTGGACGGCGCTGTCGTTGCCCTTTTCGCCGTCAGGCAGACAGGCGTCGTAGGCCCGGCCCACGGCGAGGTGGATCGTCTCGGCCATCTTTTCATCAAAGAGGATCGAGTCGGTCGGCCGATCGATCCCGCGGTTCATCCCGATCCCGAGTTCGCCCAGTCGCTTCGCACCGTCGTCGGTGTCGAGCACTTCGCCGATGACGGCTTCGTTCATCGACGCGCTGTAATCGACGACCATACCGTCTTCGAACTCCAGTCGGACGTCCCGAACGCGTTTTCCCCGAACCGTCATCGGAACGTCGAACGTCACGTACCCTTCAGGGGCTGCCGGCGCGGTAAAGACCTCGCCGCTGGGGAGATTGTGCGAGTCGTACGCGACCGACGCCGCGCTGTTGACCGCGGTTCGGCCCTCGATCGACATCGTTAGATCGGTGTCCTCGCCGACGATTCTGGCTTCGCTTCCGCCGTCGAGGATCGCTTTCAGCGTGTCCATCTCCTCGGCCAGCTCCTCCCAGTCTCGGAGCACCGCGTCGTACACGAACGCCTCGTATGCGGGATAACTCATCCCGGCCTGCTGGGCCAGCGACCGAGTGGGGTGGACCGTCGAGACCCAGTCGGTGTCCATCCGCGCCTCACGAATCGCCTGCCGAGCGCGGTTGTACGCGTTCTGGCGGTCGCCCGGCACGTCCGCCGTCGCGGCCGTATTGTGACCGCCGCCGAGATACAGTACGCTGTCCGCGTTTTCGTATAGCTCGAGCTGGTACTCCGGGTCGCGGTCGAATTCGCCGCCGTGTCCCCGGAGATATGCCCGTGAGATTTCGCCGGATTGATATAGCGATATGAGATTTGCGTCTCGTTCACCCAACACCCGGGCGGTCGCGACCGCGAGATCGTGAGCGCCGTCATCGACGGCCAGTACGACGTCGTCGCCGGATTCGATGCGTGCGCTCCAGTCGACCAGCGTCTCCGCGTGTTCGTGGATCCGATCGTCCATACCTCCGGTTCGGTCAGCGTCGGTAAAACCGCTCCGACGAAACGACCTTACAAGCGGGCCGTGACCGTGACGTATGGAGATCACACCTCAGATTCGGACCCGTGCTATCAAGTGGTCATACGGCGATTACGAGGAGCCGTTGTCCGTCCACGTCGCTCGGCCCGCAGAGACGACAGTGCTGATCGGCGGTGGCGACGAATCGATCGATTCGGCGGTCGTCGCGTTCGCCCGTGAACACGACGTCGAGGCCGTCATCGTCGAGCACGCGCACGTCGATCACTACGGCGCGGTTCCGGCGCTCGTTGACGAGCTCGGCGTGACTGTCGCTGCCCCGGCACGTGATCGTGCTGCACTCCCGGGGATCGACGTCGACGTCTCCCTGCACGACGGCGACACCCACTGGGGGATCGAGTCAATCGCGACACCGGGTCACACGCCGGGGAATATGGCGTATCTGTCCGGTGACGTGTTGTTCGCCGGCGATACGGTCGTCGGGAGCGATTCACAGTTCGCAGCGGACGACGACTGGAGCGGGCCGCTTGCGGTCATCGAATCACGATTCAATCACGACGACGCTCGGGCCCGCGAGAGCGTTCGCCGGCTACAGGAACTGAACGTCGAGACGATCCTCGTCTCACACGGCTCGCACGTTCGCCACAGCGCGACAGCTGCCGTCGAAACGTTGCTCTCCGATCTCCGGTAACCCACCGGAAGTGATCAGGACACGACATCCCCGTCAGTATCAGAAAGCCTTTGGATGGAAGCGCCGATTGTGGGGGTATGATCGACCAGACCATCGAAGAGATCGAGGAGATGCAGACGCATAGCTCCTCGATCGTGGCGGTCAAGGCAGCTGGCGCGCTCCGGTCGCTGACTGACGGCGATTTCCCGACAGTCGAGGAGTACGTCCGTGCGCTCGACCGCAACAGCAGTGCGCTTCGCCGGGCCAAACCCTCTCACGCCTCGCTGTACAAAACCCAGCGACAGATCGTCACGACGGTCTCCGACGCCGACGCAGACACGGTCGAGGAGGCCCAACAACTCACCGAACAGGTCATCGACGAGGTGATCGAGACGGTCGAATCCGCGAAAGAGGAGGCGGCCAAACGGGCCGTCGAACTCATCGACGATGGGGCAACGTTGCTCACACACGATTACTCGACGACGATCCTTCGTACGCTTGAGTTGGCCCTTGAAGAAGGACACGAGTTGACGGTCTACATCACGGAGGGGCGACCGCGGTATCTCGGACGAAAAACCGCTCGAACTCTCGCGGAGTTCGACGGTGTTGACCCGCATCTGATCGTCGACAACGCCAGCGGCCACTTCCTGCCGGACTGTGACCGGGTACTCGTCGGGATGGATAGCGTCGTCGATGGACACCTCCACAATCGCATTGGCACGTATCCGATCGCGGCGACGGCGGCGGATGTCGGCGTTCCTGTCACGGCAGTGGGCGCGAGCGCAAAAATACCCGAGGGCGGCTTCCAGTTCGAAAACGAACTCCGCCCGGTCAGTGAGGTGATGCGCGAACCTGCTGAAGGATTTACTATCGAAAACCCGAACTACGATGCAACACCTGTCGAATTGTTGGATTCGATCGTCACTGACGACGGGATTCGTCGATACGAGTGAGCGTGACGCCTGAACTGATGTCTCTACCCGTCTACGCATTCGTTGGATCAGTACTCGGCAATGGGCGTCAGGTGCTTCGAGAGTACATCGCCGTTGGCGTGGGTGAGTTGTTACAGGTTGTCGTCGTATTCGGCGTGGCGTACGTTCTTGCCCAGTTGTTTGTCCGTCTGTTTGGCCCCCGCATCTCCGCGCAATTCGAGCGGCCCAGCCTCGCGCGCGTGACGATCCGCGGTGGTACTGTATTTATCTACCTGATTGCGCTGTTCTCCGTGCTGCGCATCTACGGATTCCGCCTCAGCCAGATTGCATTGACAGTGACCGTGTTCACTGCCGTCCTCGGTGTGGTGCTTGCACCCATCGTAGGGAGCTTCATCAGCGGCATCTTTCTGCTGGCCGACCAGCCCTACGAAATCGGCGATATGATCGAGATTGCTGATACGGGCCAGCGTGGCTTCGTTGATGACATCACGCTCCGGTACACGAAGATTTTCACCCTCGAGAACACCTTCGTCGTCGTTCCGAACGGAACGATGCGCGATCGGGACGTGATCAACTACTCTGCCGAGGATACGCGAACACGCCAGTCACTCGATATCGTCGTCACATACGAGGGAGACCTCGACCAGGCCCGAGAGTTGATCGAGAACGCCGCACGGTCGGTCGACGGCGTCATTCGGGGCGGTCCGAGCATCCGTATCGGGGCCTCAGGGTATCCCGCAAATCCGACATGCCACATCACTGACTACGGCGATCACGGGGTGCATCTGACCCTTAGATACTGGGCCGAGGAGCCGTACAAGCTCGCCGCTGTCAAATCAAACGTGCTCGCTGAGATCTGGAGCCGACTCGAAGGTGTTGATATAGAGATTGCGTATCCCCACTCTCACGTAGTCTTCGATGAGACCAGCGGCGAACTCCCGGTCGCGATGCGTCCCGAAGAGGGCGATACTCCCTAAGATCTAGTCTTTGCTGTCAGCTGTTGTGATACACTTGTGTTCTGGACATCCGAGCGAGTTATGACGTAATCATTCCTCGATGATAATAGTATAATCACAATGCAATTGCCTCTAGGGATGTATAAGATGAAACCAAGATTATACGCACTAGACAGAAGAATATTATGTATTGCGTGACGACGGCGATACGAGATGGGCACACCTGGCCCGCGGTCGAACGATTCTCGGACAGTAGTCGAACCGGCCTGCATCACCACTATTGTTGAGACGGTCGCAAGTATTGTGCCGAAACTGCGTACGGCGTTTGAGACACATCGAAGCTACGAGAGCGAGTACAACCCGAGCGGCGAGGAGATGCTCGCTGCTGACGTGTATGCCGATGAGCTACTCGAATCGAAGCTCGGTGAACTCGACTGTGTCGGGACGTATGCGAGCGAGGAACGAGCAGATCCGATTCAACTGGGCACCGGTCTATCGGTCGCTGTTGATCCACTTGACGGCTCCAGCAACCTGGGATCGAACAATGGCGTCGGGACGATTGTCGGTATCTACGACGGGGATCTACCTGCCAACGGCCACGACCTCGTCGGTGCGATGTACGTTCTGTACGGGCCAACGACGACCGCAATGGTCGCGACTGACGACG
>JBEQBN010000123.1:0-4840 GCA_041639775.1 Halapricum sp. | reverse complement strand
GTCTCCAGTACCGTCTCTAAGTGTCTGGCCTTGCGTTCGGCTTCGTCCTCGTCTTCGATCGGTTGCTGGACCCCGAACAGCCCACTACCTTCGTCGGGAAAGAGCGGCTCGATCTCGTCGTCGATCCGTCGTGCGACCTGTGCGCCGACACCCTGCACCTCGTAGGGGTTTTTCGCGTAGGTCTTGAGCTGATAGACCCCGTTCGAGGGATGGGCGAGATAGAGGTCCTCGCCGATCCCGGAGTGGCGGTCACCGCCGACCGCTCGCCACTGGTCGGGGTCGCTGTCGTTCTCGACGACGTCCTCGAGAATGTCCTGCCAGTCGCGAACGCGCATATCCCCTCGTTGTGGCCGGTTCAGAATGAAGATGTCGATCCACGGAACGCCATATATGGAAAACGTGAGCGGATCGGGCGCTGATGGCAATCCCTATGGGCTCCGGACGATGAGACGCTGGTATGTCGGACATCAGGGGGCGTCGCTGGGTCATCGGCGTCTTTGGCCCCATCACACTGCTGGTCGGGGTTGTCGTGGTGGGCTACGTTGGCCTGTTTCTCGCTCCCGGTGGCCCCTGTACGGACAGCAGGGATCTCACCGCGCCGGACGCTGAGTTTACCGTCGCTTCGAACGGGTCGGAAGTTGTCGTCGTCCACACCGGCAACGGGTCGGTCGGCGGGGCAACGACCGACCGAGTCGTCGTCTCGATTCGAAACGAAAAGAGTCCCGACACCACAAGCCGCGAGTGGATCGGGGGTGAAGGAACTATCGAGCGCGGGGACACGCTGACGATCACAGCCGAGGAAATCGGCTTCGAGCTATCCGACCAGGATCGCGTGACAGTCCAGTGGTACGGGGTCGATCCGGACGTAGCCGACTTCTGCCCGAACGGGCGCGCCTACCGCGAATTGACTGTCGTCCGGCTGGAAAACGCCTCGACGCTGCTCGATCCGGATTCGTAGCTGCCGTACCTCCACGACCACCACCGACAGCGTTTTTCCCGACGCGAACCTGACTCGTTTCGTGAACGTTCGCGGCGTCGTCGTTGAAGTCGAAGGCCCGAAGACCGTCAGCACACAGTACGGGGAGCGCGAGCTCTGTGAAGTGACAGTCCGGCCCGATCGCGGCCGCGGCGAGCCAACGACGGTGACGCTGTGGGGCGACTGGACCGAGAACGGAGAACAACTCCAGGCTGGTATGGAACTGGCCGTCTACGACGCCGAGCAGCGGACTTACCAGGGTGAGACGCAGTACACCACTGGCAGTGACACGATGGTCGTCGTCGAACCCGACTTCATCGTCGACGTGACCGACATCCGCTCGTGGGTGCAGTGCCCCCGGATGTACTATCTCAACAAGATCGACGGGCTGCCGCTGGCCTACCCGGTCGTCAAGGGGACGATCGTCCACGAGGTGTTCGGCGATCTGCTGCGGGGTCGGGATCTCGACACCGCAGTCGAGGAACAGGTCGAGGCCGCCGGACTGGAGCTCGGCTTGCTGGGGCGAGACGTGGGTGACGTGACGGAGGACGTCCGCGATCACGCCAGCGCCATCGAAGGGTGGCTCGCGCAAGGGACACTCACTGAAACGGACGAGTGGCGCTCGGAGATGACGCTGATCAGCGAACGGTACGGAATCAAAGGGCGGGCCGACGCCGTCCGCCGGGGGATGCCGGTCGAGCTGAAAACGGGCAAGAACACCCGGCGCGAGCCCCGATTTCACGACAAGATTCAGGCCGCCGCCTACGCGTTGATCCTCGGCGAGCGCGCGGCCGAAGAGACCTCGGCGGCCGAGATGATGGGCGACGGCGGCGCGGCCAAAAGCGATAGTCCGTCCGCACTCGCAGCCGCACCGGACACCGGGACGCTGCTGTATACGAAAAACGCCGCCGTCGAGCGCAACGAGGAGAGCGGTGATCTCTCGCCGGCCAAGGAGTTCTCGATCGGTCCGGGGCTGCTCGAGTTCGTCCTCCGGGAGCGCAACGCCATCGCGGCGATGGAGTACGACAGCGATGTCCCGACCGGCTACGAAGCCGACGCCAAATGCGAGTACTGCTTCGAGCAGGACACGTGTATGGCCGTCTCGGGACGGCTCGACCAGGAGTCGAAAGCGGGGCAAGTCGGGTCGCCGATCCCCGAAGCCGAACGCGAATACTTCGAGAAGTTCTACAGGGCGATCGAGGAAGAACGGCGGGAAGTCCACCGCGAATATGCGAAACTCTGGGAGCAAGGCGCTCGCGAGCGGGCCGACGACGACCGCGCGCTGGTGGGTCTCGAGCCCACCGAACGGCGGGAGATCGACGGGGGGCGCTGGGAGCTGCGCGCGGAGGGAACGGGTGCGACATCGAAAATCCGGGAGGGCGACGTCGTCCTGGCAAGTGACGGCCACCCCATCCGGGGTGAGGCCGAACTCGCACGGGTCGAGCGGCTCGGCGGGCCGTCGCCCGACGCTGAGAGCGGCAAGTCAGTAAGCGGACAGGAAGTCGTCGTCACTGCGGACGAACCCGTGCAACTCAGACGGCTGGACATCTACCCCTCTGAACTCTCGACAGACCGACTGTTGACGGCGCTGCACGATGCAGTTCTGAAACAACCCCAGCCGACGAAAGACGTCCTCTTCGGGCGGCGCGATCCCAAGTTCGACCGTCCCGAAGAGACGTTCATCGACAACAACCCGGCTCAAGACGAGGCGGTCCGGCTGGCGGTCGGTGCGGAGGACTTCGCGCTGGTCCACGGTCCGCCCGGGACTGGCAAGACCTACACGCTGGCGACGATCGTCCGGGAACTCGTCGATCGCGGCGAGCGCGTGCTGCTGTCGGCGTTCACCAACCGAGCTGTCGACAACGCGATGGCGGCGCTGGTCGAACAGGGATTCGAGGACATCGTCCGTGTCGGCACCGAGAGCGGCGTTCGCGAGGATATGCAGCGGTTCAGACTCGAACAAGCAGGGGACCCGGACGAACTGGCAGACAAACTCCGGGACGCGCCGGTCGTCGCCGCGACGACAGCCTCGTGTGGCTCCCGGATCGTCCGCGAACAGGAGTTCGACGCCGCAGTCGTCGACGAGGCGGGCCAGCTCACCGAGCCAGGGACGCTCGCGGCGACGAACCTCGCCGAGCGGTTCGTCCTGATCGGTGACCACCAGCAGTTGCCCCCCGTCGTACGGGCGGAAGATAGCGAGGCACAGAGCGCCTCGGATGCCGCGAGCGGCAAGCAGCCGCGAGCCGACCTCCAGGAGTCGCTGTTCGAGCGACTGATCGAAGCGCATCCCGACGCGGGTGTGCTACTCGACCGTCAGTACCGTATGGCTCAGCGCATCCAAGCGTTCCCCTCGCGGGCGTTCTATGACGGGCAACTCCGTCCGGCTTCCGGCAGTGTCGCAGCCCAACGGCTGGACGATCTGGCTGGGGTTGAGCCCTCGGCGCTTCCCGACCGTCTCCGTGATCGTGTGACCTTCGTCGATCCGAACGGGGCGGCACGGGGGAACACTAATCCCGAAGAAGCGGACGCCGTCGCCGAGATCGTCGAGGCGTTCACCGACGCCGGCGTCGCCCGCGAGGACATCGGCGTGATTGCCCCCTACCGCGCGCAGGTCGCCGAGATCGGCCAGCGCGTGCCCGACGCGGTGGCCGTCGATACTGTCGACCGCTTCCAGGGCTCAAGCAAGGAAGTGATCGTGGTCTCTTTCGTCGCGACCGGAGACCTCGACGGGCCGATCTTCGAGGACTACCGGCGGATCAACGTCGCGCTCACCCGCGCGAAGAAGTCGCTGGTGCTCGTCGGCGACGCCGGAACACTCTCGACGGACGACACCTACGCCGAGATGGTCGAGTGGGCAAAGTGAGGGCCAGGGTGGTTTCGATCTACGTGTGTGACGAACTGACACGTTCGACCATTCGTTCGATTTCCGCGTCGGCCGGGTCATCGATGTCAAGGCGACCGCGGACGACGACGAACAGTTCGTCTACGAGTAGCGCGAGCCACCGATAGATCGGTGCGTCTGCGGCCGCGATATCGACTGCGCGACGAAACGCCGGCAGCCACTCGAAGTGCGTGCGGACGAACGACCGGTAGGCGTCGCGTTCGTCGGACTCCAGTAGCAGACTTCCGTATTCGAGCAACAGTGCGATATGATCCGGCGGGTACGCGTCCGGAATGGACACGCCGATCGCCCGGTACCGATCGCGCATCTCGGCGGCCGACGGGCCGTTTAACAGCCCGCCGTCGTCACGGTCGTACCAAGCCAGATATGGCGACTCTGCAGGCGGCGCGTGTGGCTTGCGCCCTCCCTCGAAGAGGTCGACGTACGACATCGTGAGCGCGGTGTCTCGCTCACTGGGCGGGGTGAGCGAAACGGCGAGGCTCGCATCGACATCCGAGAGGAGTGTTGCCAGTTGTGATTCAAACGAACCCGTCTCGAGGGCGGCTTGGAACTGTTCGTCGGGGTGGCGGAGCCCGTTTGCCAGCAGGACGTGCAGGTCCCGCCAGGCCGTCGAGTGCTCGAAGAAAACAGCGGAATCGGACGCCACTGAGTCCATCACGGCACCCCCAGCGGCTGTTTGACCGCGCCGAAGAGGATCACATACCGGAGGAGGAATCCACCGGCAAGCACGAGGAAGTACTTCGCGGCGAACCCACCCGTGAACGCGGACGCGCCGAGTGGTGTCTCTTCGATGTCGGTAAATCGGGCAAGCGTCGTCATCGTCATCGACAGCAGGAACGGGACGACGAGCCCGAGCGCGAGGACGCCCACGACGAAATGCGGGAAGTACGCCCCCGAAAGCAGGAGTTCACGGCTCTGTGTGGCCGCCGGGCCACCGGACGCGAGCACGCCTAACAGTCCGA
>JBEQBN010000122.1:0-4846 GCA_041639775.1 Halapricum sp. | reverse complement strand
CGAAGGAGTCCACAGGGAGTGCAGTCTCCGCAGGCGTGGATTCAGAGCCACCCATTCCTGCCTGGTGGCGATGACAAAGTGTCTGACCGTCCGTGTTCTTGACTCGAGTTGATAGCTTGGCTCAGTGCGTGTCAGCTTCACCCACTCAAGCCCCCTGGCAGTCACCTCAAACCGCTTGTGAACTCACCCTGGGATTCAAGCCCCGGGACAGTCGCCTTGACCGCCTGTACATTTTCCGCAGGCCGTACATATCCGTTCCGCGACGTTTTTAGTCACTGGGGAGGTACAGTATGTATGGAACTCTCGGTCGTCGTCCCGACACTCAACGGTCGGGACCGCCTCGCGGGGACGCTTGAGTCTCTCGCAACGGTCGTCCCTGAGGCCGAAATCGTGGTCGTCAACGGTCCGTCGGCCGACGGAACGACAGGGATGGTCCGCGATCGGGGCGACGTGGACGTACTCGTTGAGATCGCCGAGCGGTCGGTCACGACGGCACGCAACGCCGGGATCGGGCACACGACCGGGGATGTCATCGCGCTCGTCGATCACGGACTGGCTGTCGACGAGTCCTGGGCCGACGCAGTACGGACAGGGCTTTCCAACGGCGACGTGGTCACCGGCCCGACACACCGGCCGCGCCGCGCAGGGGCGGCGACCGAGACCGTCGAAAAACGGACCGTCGCCGGACGGGATGTCACCTATTTCAACAGCGGCAACGTGGCGTTCGATCGGGCCGCACTCGATGCGCTCGACGGCTACGACGAGTACCTCCCAGTCGGGGGCTCTCGTGACCTGGCACATCGACTCGCCGATAGCGAGTTCCACGTCGAGTGGGCCCAATCGATGGCCGTCGAGCGGACCTACGGCGCCGACGGCGGGCAGCCACAGCGTGACTGGGCCTGGAAATACCGGTCGCTCGCGTACCGACTGAGCAAGAACTACGGGACCCGACCGACAGTCCTCTGGCGACTGGTCGGCCACGCCGGCAGCGATGCGCTCGACTCACTGCGGGACGTGGTCCGTCGCAAGACCGGCCCATCAGCGTGGCTCTCGGCTGGGCGTGACGTCCTCTCCGGCGCAGCCGTGGGACTGAAAGACGGCCTGTCAGCCCGAGCGCGCGACCGCTCGATCGCCCGCAACCCACACGGCGCGAGCACGCGGTCCGACCGTGCGGTTTCGGTATACGACTGGCGCTGATACTGTCACTCGAATTCGTCGCTAATCCAACTCCGGGCAGCCATCGCTGTCGGAAACCCAAGTGTCGGGATTGATAGGGTTGCAACGTGCTGTAACGCCTCGGGGTCGACACCTTCCTCGAGGCCGCGACGGACGTGCGAGTGAACGGCTCCTTCTGATCCCGCGCCGACCGCGAGCGCGAGTTTGACGAGCCGTTTCGTCTCGCCGTCAAGCGGCCCAGCCGCTGCGCAGGCCGCACCGAGGTCGCTGTATCGCTCCCAGACTTCGGGGTGCTCGCTGGCAAGTTCGTTCGGTACGTCCGGCAGTTCGTCGGGTGTGGTTGGCTCGTCTGCCATACCGTTTCCTTGGACCCATTCTATGTTGTATCTTGTTGTGTGACACACTCTCAGTAATTTGCCCGCCACTGTTTTGGATCCGTGGTTCCACCTGCGAGTACGATGCGTGATGACACCGACGGGGAACGGTACGTCCATCGACCTGACGCGTCGGCCGGCGACGCCGACAACGACTTCGGCTGGCGCGGTTGGGTGCTCGTCGGTGCGGTCGTCGTCTCGTTTCTGCTCGTCCCGTGGACGTTGATTCTGCTGTCGTCCGCACGCGACGCGATCGCAGCAGTCGGTCTCCCCTGGCGGGAGACATTTCTGATCGTGCCGCTCGTTCCCGCGCTGGGACTCGGTGTGCTCGGTGTCTGGGCGGCGCTCGCCGCGCGCCAGTAATATGAGCCGATGCGCGACTCCGTCACTGAACGCTCGCTTCGATCGCTGGCAAATGATTTAGGTCCGACCGTCCAAGGCCACAGGTATTGGAATGGTCTCGTCGCTGTACGTGCCGCTGATGTTGCTCGCTGCCGTCGCCGGGTCGGGACTCGCCGTGTTCGCCTGGCTGCACCGCGAGACGCCCGGTGCAGCACCGCTTGCGCTGTTCCTGCTTGCGGCTAGCCTCTGGTCGCTGACTGACGCGCTGAGTGTCGCGTCGGACACGCCAGTGTTCTGGACGGCGCTGAAGCTGTCGATATCGACGCTTGTGCCGCTCTCGTGGCTCGCGCTCGTCTTCGAGTATACGGGTCGCGAGCGCTGGCTGTCTGGCCCCCGGCTGCTCGCACTCGTCGTCGAGCCGGTCGTCTTTGCGGTGCTCATCTGGACGAACGGGAGCCACAGGCTCGTCTGGCGCTCGACCCAGGTAGTGCTCTCAGGCCAATACTACGTGCTCGACGCTGTGCCGGGCCTTGCGTTCTGGGCCAATCAGGCGTACGCGTACGGATTGATCGCGGCCGGTGCTGCGCTGTTGGTCGGCGTGCTCTGGCGGACAGATGGTGTCTTCCGCGATCAGAGCACCGCGTTGCTGATTGCGATCGTCGTTCCGATGATCGTCAATGCGCTCTATATTTTCGGGTATGTTTCCGGGGCAGTCGACCCGACCGGTATCGCGTTCGTGTTTTCCGGCGCCGTCATCGCGGCCGCGATCCTTCGTGAGCACCTGCTCGATGTTACGCCGGCGACGCGGCAACTGGGACGGGAAGAGTTGATCGGACAACTGGACGATCCGGTCGTTATCGTCGATGCGGGCGGGACGGTCGTCGATCTGAACCGCGCCGCCGAGTCGTTGCTGGCCGCTTCCGCGGCGGACGCGATTGGCAGTGATCTGGCTGCGCTCGCCCCCAGACTGGCTAATCTCGACGGAACTGGCGAGATTACGATGGATTGCGACGGGATGCGCTGTTACTACGACGTTCGCGTTTCGGAACTGGATCGCGCCTACGGGACTGTGACCGGGCGGATCATCAGCCTTCGGGACGTCACCGAGCGGACTCAGCGCGAACAGCGCCTGGACGTGATGAATCGGCTGTACCGACACAACCTCCGCAACGAGATGAACGTCGTCCGCGGACACGCCGAGTTGCTCGCCACGCGCGTCGAGACGCCGGAACACCGCGAACACGCGAGTACGATCATCGACACCACCGACGACGTGATCGACCGCAGCGAGAAGATCAGCGCGCTCTCGCGGTCGGTCGCGGACGAGCCCACCCAGTCGCTGGATCTCTGCTCGATCCTGGAGTCGCTGGCAGCGTCGGTCCGGGCTGACCACCCTGGGGCGTCGATCACGCTTGATTCGCCCGACTCGTGTGTCGTCGTCGGTGACCCCTCGATCGAGCTCGCGATCGAGGAGCTACTCGCAAACGCGATCGAGCACGCCGAGCGCCCGGACCCGACGGTGCGGCTCGATCTCACGGTCGACGGCGGCCGCGCCCGACTCGCGGTCGCTGACGACGGCCCCGGGATCCCCGAGCAAGAGCTTGAAGTCCTGGACGCCGGCACTGAGACGCCGATGGAACACGCAAGCGGCGTCGGGCTGTGGCTGGTCACCTGGGCGGTTGAGCGCGTCGGCGGGACGGTCGCGTTCGAGACCGACGACTCCGGGACGACAGTCACGGTCACGCTTCGGACGGCTGATTCGCGGCCGTGATCGGCGGTATTTTGATCAATCAGGTCCGAGCCACTGCTATGTCACTCGCTGCGGACACTCGGGAGGCGGTTCGAGCACACCCGTTCGTCTACGAGGGACTACGTGCGGGGGTCCTCAACTACTCCGCTGCGGCCCGGTTTCTGGACGTCGGCGAGACCGAGGCCGTCGCGGCGGCACTGCGGCGCTACGCCGAGGAGTTGCCAGAACGCGACAGCGACGAACGCGAACTCCGGGTGACGATGCACAGCGGCGTCGGTCCGGTTGCGGACGGCGAGGACCCGCTGCTCGAGGTGGGTGAGACAGCACTCGCGGCCGACGGCGGCAACGCGACGGCGGTCGTCGCGACCGGCGAGGTCAGTCCCAAGCTGCTGGGGACGGTCCTGGGTCGGTTCGCGGCCGCCGAGATTGCAGTCGAAGCTGCGGCAGTCGGGTCGGATACGCTCGTGGTCGTCGTCGGGCGCCGGGACGGGCCGGACGCGGTGCGGCTGATCGAGCAAAGCGAGGCGTGATAGCGACTCCGACGGATTGAAACGCTGGCTCGCGTAGTGACGGGCAATGACGCTGCGCGTGAGTAACACGCTGACCGGCGAGCGCGAGGAGTTCGAACCCGAAGATTCCGACGCCGTCCGGTTGTACTACTGCGGGCTAACGGTCTCGGATCCACCCCACCTGGGTCACGCACGCGGGTGGGTCCACGTCGACGTGATGGACCGGTGGCTCTCCTGGCTGGGCTATAACGTGCATCACGTCGAGAACTTCACTGACGTCAACGAGAAGATCGTCGCCCGCGTCGGCGAGGACGGATCGAGCGAGGCCGATGTCGCAGAGTCCTACATCCAGGAGGTCATCCGGGCTATGCGCGATCTCAACCTCAAGCGCGCGGAAGTCTACCCCCGTGTCTCCGAGCACGTTCCGGAGATCATCGACCTCGTGGAGACACTAATCGAGAAGGGCTACGCCTACGAGTCGAACGGCTCAGTCTACTTCGACGTGACCGCTTTCGAGGAGTACGGCAAACTCTCTAACCAGGAGATCGACGAACTGGAGGCCCAAGGCAGCGCGGACGAACAGGCCGAGAAACGCCACCCGGCGGACTTCGCGGTCTGGAAGGGCGGCGGCGTCGAACCCGCGGAGATCGCCGATCACCAACACGCCGAGGCTGCACCCCCCGAAGAGGCCTCCG
>JBEQBN010000121.1:0-4859 GCA_041639775.1 Halapricum sp. | reverse complement strand
GCCTCGGGCCACCGCGCCCGAGGTTGTTTACCACCCGCCACTCAATGAACCCACTTCAGTCGTTTCAGCGGTCGATCGCGTCCCTCCGCGGTGCGGGCCGCGGACGGATACTGTTCGCGGTGGCCTCGGGCTGGGGACTGCTGGTCGGGACGCGGATGACCTATCCCGTCCTCCTCCCGTACATTCAGGACACCTACGGACTCTCGCTTTCGGTCGCGGGACTGTTGGTGACGATTCTCTGGCTCGGATCAGCGCTCGGACAGCTCCCCGGTGGGATCCTGGCCGATCGCTACAGTGAGCGACGCATTATGACCGTCGGACTGGTTGTCGTCGCGGTCGCGCTGTCGCTTGTCGCTTCGACGGCCAGCCCGGCCGTCCTCTTTCTCGCGACGGGGCTTGTCGGAGTCGGTCTTTCGCTGTATCCCATCGCCCGTATCACCGTCCTGACGGAGATCTATCCGAACGCGGTCGGTCGCGCGCTGGGTGTGACGATGGCGACCGGTGATATCGGCCAGACGGTGCTCCCGCCTGCGGTCGGGTTCGTCGCCGCCGCCGTTGCCTGGCAACTTGGGTTCGGACTCCTCGTGCCGGCGCTGCTTGTCCTGGCTGGGCTCGTCTGGGTTGTCGTCCCAGACGGCGTCGTCGACTCACAGGAGACCGAACTATCGATAGCCCTGGCCCGAGAGGTCTTCGCGGCGCTGCGGACGAAGACAATGGCGCTTGTCACCGTCGTCCTCTTTTTGTATATTCTTGTTTGGCAGTCGTTCACCGGCTTTTACCCGACGTATCTCGCCGAGATGAAGGGACTGTCCGAGCCAGTCGCCGGGTCGATATTCGCGCTGTTTTTCGGCTTCGGCGTCGTCGTGAAACCCATCGCCGGCTCTGCCTACGATCGGGTCGGTATGCGTGGGTCGCTTCTGGCCGTGCTCGTCGGGCCGGTGTTCGGCCTGGCCGCGTTGCCGTTTGTCGACGGATTTTGGCCGATCGTGGGGCTCACTGCTGTCATCTCGACAATGCTCGGCTCGGGTGCGATCACTCAGTCATATCTCTCCGATGCGATCCCGGCCGACATCCGCGGGACCGGGCTCGGCGTCGTGCGAACGACCGCCGCCTCGCTCGGTGCGCTCGGCCCAGTCGCGTTCGGCTCGATTGCCGACCGCGGCCCATTCGAAATCCCGGTCCCGGACTTCATCTTCGCCGGCACGGACGCGCTCGCGTTCTCGGGGTTCGATGTCGGGTATCTCGTTTTCGCGGTGCTGATGGCGCTTATCGTCGTTCTCACGAGTCTGATGCCGTCGTCGTAGGCACGCAGATCCCACTCGATCGCTGACCGAAAGCCATCCTTTTTGGCGCTCTCTCCAGTATGCTTGTCCGTGTTTCCGGGAGCGGACGACTACGACGTGGACATCGCGATCGACGAGGCGGCCGTCGAGCGGTTGCTGACGGTGACGCCTGCGGACGTCGAGCCGGCCGAGGAGCTGACCTTCGCCAGGAACGTCTTCGTCCCCTTGACGACGGCCTGTCGATACACCTGTACGTACTGTACCTACTACGATCCGCCCGGGCAGGCCTCGCTGCTCTCACCGGAAGAAATCCGAGATATCTGTCGAACCGGTGCCGAACGAGGGTGTACGGAAGCGCTGTTTACCTTCGGTGATGATCCAGACGCTCGATACACCGACGTTCACGACCAACTGGCCGAGTGGGGACACGACTCTATCCACGAGTATCTGCGGGCAGCCAGCGAGATCGCCCTGGAGGAGGGGCTGCTCCCACACGCTAATCCTGGCGACCAGACGCGCGAGCAGATGGCGACGGTCGCCGACCTCAACGCCTCGATGGGCGTGATGCTGGAGACGACCGCCGACGTACAGGCTCACGGTGGCCCGCGGGCGAAATCACCCGGTCAGCGCCTGGCGACAATCCGGACGGCCGGCGAGTTGGGCGTGCCCTTCACGACCGGCATCCTCGTCGGGATCGGTGAGGACTGGCGCGACCGCGCCGAAAGCCTGCTCGCCATCCGCGCGCTCCACGAGCGGTACGGCCATATCCAGGAGGTGATCGTCCAGCCGGTCGTCGAGAACGAACGGTGGGACGGCGGCACGCCCGATCTGGCGACGCTGCGGCGGGCGACCGCGATGGCCCGGGCCGCGCTGCCCGAGGCGGTCAGCATTCAGTCGCCGCCGAACCTCGCGCCCGTCAGAGAACTACTGGACTGTGGGATCGATGACCTAGGCGGCGTCTCGCCGGTGACTGACGATCACATCAACCCGGATCACGCTTGGCCGGCCGTCGAGGAGTTGCGATCGGTCGCTTCGGAGGCGGGTGTCCCGCTCGTCGAGCGACTGCCGGTGTACGAACGCTACTACCGCGAGGGATGGTGTTCGGACCGCATCGAGGACGCCATCGAAGCAACGGACGAAGCCGGCCGGCGGTTCCGTGCGGTGCTAGACGATTCCTGATACTGGTGACTTTACCATTTCGAACTGATCCGGCACGACGGTGTGCCGGATATCTATACGAACGTATAGCCACCAGTATGAAAGACACTGCCTCATACGGTCGGTTGTTCGTCTGTTTCGGATCGATCGCACCCGGTATGCGATCGTACCGGTACATCGGTACAACCGACCGTATCAGAGCAGCGGTGTCCCGTCGGCCTTCGGGCCGAGTGTCGGCCCGTGGGGTGGCTCACCGTCGATCCGGCGACGCGTCCGGTAATCGGTCGAGCGCTCGACGGGGACCCGACCGATCGACTCGATCAACTCGACGTACTGATCGAACGACCGGTACTCACCGAACCCACCGCCGGCGCGTTTGGTGATCTCCTCGGAGAGGATCGTCCCCATAAAGTCGTCCGCCCCGGCATTGAGCATTTTCAGGCCCTGCTCGTCGCCGTACTTGACCCACGAAGCCTGGATGTGATCGATGTTATCGAGGAACAGTCGCGAGACGGCGATCAGCAACTCGTCTTCGTGGACGCTTGGCCCGCCTTCGACCATCCCGTAGTCGTACAGCGGCGTGTTCTGGTGGACAAAAGATAGCGGGACGAACTCCGTGATCGCGCCCGTCCGGTCCTGTAGTTCTCGGATCCGATCGAGGTGGATCGCCCGGTGGGCCTCGTTCTCGACGTGGCCGTACATCATCGTCGAGGTAACGTCCAGCCCCACTCTCGCGGCGGCCTCTATCGCCTCGAGCCAGCCGTCGGTATCGATCTTACCGGGACAGATGACGTCCCGTACCTCGTCGACGAGAATCTCAGCGGCGGTCCCCGGCGCGGAGTCCAGACCGGCGTCGACAAGTCGACGGTAGACGTCCTCGTAGCTCCAGTCCGTGCCGCGGCGCGCGTGAGCGGCTTCCTCCGGAGTCATCGAGTGGACGTGGACGCCCTCGACGCTCATCGCTTTGATCTGTTCGACGTAGGTCCCCGGATCGGTCTCGTAGGCCGCCGGCGAGCGGTAGTTCAGGTCGCCGCGATCGCTGGCCTCTAAGATCGACCGGTGTTCGGAATCGAGTGTCAGCGCGGGATGGAGCCCCGAGACGGAGGTCACCTCGTAGATTCCGCGATCGACGGCGTCGGCGACGATCTTCCGGGACTGTTCGGGCGTCTTCGTGAACCCGCCGTGGTCGGCGTCGTTGGCTTCGAGGAACTGATCGGAGCGGTCCTTGAAGTTGCAGAACAGACAGCCGGTGTTGCAGGCGGTCGTGACGTTGTTATTGAGGTTGGCGACGAACGTGACCTCCTGACCGACGCGTTCGGCACGGCGGCGGTCGGCAACTTCCAGTACGGCCTCCTTGCGCTCGCGGTCGGTCCCCCCGGTGTCGCTGCCGGTCGTCAGCAGTTCGATCGCGTCCGCAACCGTCAGCCGCGTCCCGTCGCGAGCCTTCGCCAGCGCGTTCTCGAAGTGCTGGTCACTCGTGGGGTGGTGCTCGAACTCGAGTGCCCCCCCGGCGGCGTCCGTCCCCGATTCGAAGGCAACCATCAGTTCGACACGGGGCTGCGAGCGTGAAAACGGCACGGGTCGCGTCGCGGTTGTCCTGTATCGAAACTGACGCGCTAACGCCCGGCAAACACAACGCTGATTTGCCGGACCCCCTTTCGGTATTGCAGTGACAGATCCCACCGACGAGGAGTCCGATCGCTCTTCGTGGGACGAGACCGATCGGCGATCGCATTCCGATGAACGAGACGACCGATCCGACGTGGCGGACAACCCACGGACCGGATCCGATATGGACGATACCGCTCCGTCTGAAGACGGTTGGGACGACACCGCCCCGTCCGAAACCGACGGTTCGCATCCGGCCAGTCCGGAAACCGGGGACGGCGGTGACGGGCCAACGGGTCCAGGATCGGGCGCTCCGTCCTCAGGGCCGGGCGAGCCGGCCGATTCGATCACGGAAGGCGGTTTGATCGGCCCACTCATCAAACTCGCGTGGCCGATCATCGTCATCCAACTGCTGCAGGTCACCTACAACATCGCTGATACGCTCTGGCTCGGGCGACTCTCGACGGACGCTGTCGGCGCGATCAGCCTCGCATTTCCGCTGATCTTTCTGCTGATCGCGGTCGCCGGCGGGTTCACCACTGCAGGTGCGATCCTTGTCGCCCAATACACCGGAGCGAAAGGCGAGCGATCTGCGGGGCTGGTGACTGGCCAGACCGTCACGTTCGTCTCGCTTTTGTCGGTCGTGATCGGCATCGGCGGGTACTTCTACACCCGGCCGGCCTTGGAGTTGCTGCCCAGCGATCCACAGACGTCCGCGGCAGTCATTCCGCTGGCGGCCGACTATATGGAGGTCATCTTCCTGGGGATCCCGCTGATGTTCGGCTTTTTCGTCTTCTCGGCGCTGATGCG
>JBEQBN010000120.1:0-4905 GCA_041639775.1 Halapricum sp. | reverse complement strand
AGCTGTTCGTTCGCGCCGGCACGGTAGGTGTCACCGTTGGCCAGTACTGACGAGTAGCCGTGCTCGTCGAGGTATTTCGAGAGCTTCGCGATCGAAGTCGTCTTGCCGACGCCGTTGACACCGGTGAAGACGATCACGATCGGCTTTTCGGCCGCCGCGATTCGCTGCTCGAAGTCGAACTGGCCGACGCTAATCACGTCGTACAACGCCTCACGCAGGGCATCACGCACGAGGTTGCCAGTCGATTCGAGCCGCCTGCGGGTCTCGCCGGTGAGGTTGGCCTCGACGCCGTCAAGGATCTCCTGGGCAACGTCCATTTCGACGTCACTCTGAAGCAGTGCGATCTCCAAATCGTCGAGGTGACTCTGTAGATCGTCCTCGTCGATGACTGTCTTGCCAGTCGCGAACAACTTCGCCTTCTCGGCCAGCCCGCGGTCATCGGCGTCTTCGTCCGCGGTTTCCGCCGACTCGTCGCTGTCCGCATCGACCGTCTCGCCTGCACCTTTAGCGGTCGCTTCACGTGCAGCCTCAGCGGGCGCAGGTGGCTGTTCAGTCTCGGACGGTCTCGCATCGTCCGCGGCTGTCTGCCCTGGCACATCGGCGTCGACCGTCGTCTCCGGCCCGGTCGCAGTTACCGGTTGGGTTGCCGACTCGCTCTCGACTGCTTCCGACTCGCTTTCGTCTTTCGGCTGATCGGCGTCGTCGGACGATCCGCCTTTGGCCGTCGGTTCGTTCTCTACGGTCTCTTCTGCAACGTCTTCAGTGGCGTCGTCCTCGACGTCTTCCTCGACATCGTCGCTGAACCGGCCGAGTTTTTCCTTCAGTCCGTCGAACATCGCCTACTCGTCCTGCTGCTGCATCTGCTGCATCTGCTGCATCTGCTGTTGCTGGAGCTGCTGGGCGCGCTGTTCGAGTTCCTGACTCTCCGACTCGACTTCTTCGATCTCCTCGCGGACGTCCTCGATTCGCTCGTCGATTGTCTCTTTTTTCAGTTCGAGGGTCTCGATAGCGTCGTCCTGCTCTTGCTCGGCCGCGTAATCGGCTCCGAGGCCGACGATGACCTCGTCGATGTCCTGGACTTCCGCACGGAGGTAGGCGCCGCCGCCCAGCGGTACCTGCACGGTCGAGCCACTCTCCAGCGTCTGGATGGCCTCGATGGCCTCGTCGGTCTCGGCTTTCTCGGTTTGGAGGTCCTGGATATCCTCCTCAAGTTCCTCTTTTTCTTCTTCGAGGGCTTCGATCGCCTGTGCGATCTCTTGGGCCTGACCGCCGCCACCACCAAGGCTCATGCCTCCACCTCCGTGACCTCGATCTGTGTGCGTTTCAGACCGTGTTTTGACCCGAACTCCGCGTAGGTGTGCTCGGTCGCGACGTCCTCGTTCGGTGCTTCGATCTCCGTTTCGAAGGCCTGCTGACCGTCCCGCGCTTGGAACGATCCGCGAACAGTAAACGTGCTCATAGGCAAACGGTGGAGAGTCAGCGGGAAGAATCTTCCCATCCACCTTTTTGGCGAGCAAGTGAGACGAATGCACAAATCACCGCACAGGAGAACGGAAAAGTCGTCTCCCTCGGCGCTCGTCCCCGATGCAGGGATACCTCAGACCACACCGCTGACTCCGCTCTACGGCGTCGTCGACTCGCCGTTGATCACGCTCGGGTCGACCCAGATGAGAAAGTCCTCATCGCGATTGACGAGTCCACGGATCGACTCGGCGTCGGCCTGTTCTTCGACGTCGGACCGCTTGAACGTGCTGACGCGATGGACGGAGTCGACGAGCCACCCATACTGGTCGTCCGAATCGTCGTCGAAGATGATAATGCGACGGTCGCCGGCGGTCGAATCGACCCCGAAGACGACTTTCGGATCGATGATCGTTGTCGTCGCATCGCGGAGGTTCATCACGCCGAGGACGTGCCGACCGCTGGATGGTACCTTCGTCAGTGGCTCCTCGTCGACGATCTCCATAACCGCCGCTATCGTGACGCAGTACCGTTGGCCGTCCAGCTCGAACTCAAGTACCTGGATGTCCTCGTCTGCCGTCTGTGTCTCGGAGTCGCTAGCTTTCAGCGACATATTCAGTTCCCGTTCTCGAGTTGATCGACCGCTGTTTCGAGGCTCTCGACCATCTGTGCCTGCTCTTCGTTGGCGGCGTAGATGTTCTGAATCTCGGCGGACACCTCACGAGCCTGTTCGGCGACCTGATCGACCAGCGAGGCGACTTCCTCGGCGCTTGCGGCCTGGTCGTCGGTCGCTTCGGCGACTTCACCGATACCCCGGGAGGCCTCCTGGGTCGCATCGAGAATCTCGTCGAGCGCTTCCATCGTCGCCTGGACCTGTTCGATCCCGGAATCGACCTGCTCGTTTGCCTCCTGGAGACTCTCAGCGGTCTCGTCGGTGTCTTCTTTGATCCCCGCGATCATCGATTCGATGGTCTCGGCGTTCTCCTGGGCGTCCTCGGCGAGGCTCTTGACCTCGTTTGCGACGACGGCGAACCCTTCGCCCTCTTCGCCGGCCCGTGCGGCCTCGATGTTTGCATTCAGCGCCAGCAGGTTCGTCTGATCGGCGATGTCGTTGATAACCTCGACGATTTCGTCGATTTCGTCGACGCGCTCCTGGAGGTCATCGAGGTCCTCGGTCACTTCAGTCGTTGCGGCATCAATACCTTCCATCTCGTCGATCGCGTTCTCGGCCCGGTCATAGCCGTCTTCCGCCCGCTTTTCGGCCTGTTCGCTGGTCGCTGCGACCTCTTCGGCGCTGGAGGCGACCTCCTCGACCGAGGCGCTGACGTTGCCGACCTCGCCGGTCACTTCGTCCATCGACTCGGCCATCTGCTCGGCAGTCGAGCTGATCTCGTCGGAACTGGCTGCCACGTCATCGGCGTTCTGACTGAGCTCGTCGATCGAATTCGAGACTTCCTCGGCCGCGGCCTTGACGTTCGAGATGTCTTTGAAGCTCTCGGTGATGCCGACGACCTCACCACGTTCGTTAGTAATCTGCTCAGACACGAGCAGTGTCTGCTTGGTCTCGCCGTTGGGCAGTTCTTTCTCGATTTCGACCTCGACGCGCTGTTTGCCCTGCTCCATCAACTGCCGCATCGTGCAGTCTTTGGTCCCACAGAACGTCCCCGACATCTGATTCATACACTTTAGTTCGCCCTGCTGTCGGTCGGCGTCGACGCCGGTCCACTCGGTCATCACGCGGTTTTGCTTGACGACGTTCAGGTCCCCGTCGATGACTCGCTGTGCCGACCCAGACGTGTCGTACAACTGGTCGGGATCGTTTTCAAGAACGAGTTCGACCTCGGGGCGATCCGGCTCCGACGGTCGGTCCGGCTCTTCGGCTGTGGAGACCTCGAGGCCGCTGTCCTGTACGGTCCCGCCATCGGACTGCAGCGCCTGCGTGGGTCGGGCTTCCCCGCTGTCGTCAAGCTGTACTGATCCGTCGACGTCGGGCGATGTGTCACTCTCAGTTCGCTCGCTGTCTGCTGTAATCGGCTCGCTGTCATTGCCGGTAGCGGTCACAGTTTCGCTCTCGGTCGTCTCTCGGTCGTCTTCGTCGACAACCGTCTGCGCGCGGTCCTCGGCAGTGTCTGCCTCGGCGTGTCGTTCGTCGCGTTGCCCCGCGTCAAGCCAGTCTGAAAGTTTCTCTGTCAATCGCATTCGTCCTCACCACCAGAGTGATTGTGTTGTTCGGGCTTTTGTCTATCACCTACAGAAATTGGAGAGAAGGAATCAGAAAGCCAAATTCTTTAGGTGTTTTGGCTGGACTCTCTTGACCCGAACAGCGCCTCAAACAGCTGCCGTTCGACGGCCCGGACGTGCTGGTGGAAGGTCGCCGGGGAGATGCCGACGGCTTCAGCGATCTCCTCGCCGCTGCTCTCGCGGGGCCACTCGAACAGGCCACGGCGATAGGCGACGGCCGCGACTTCGCGCTGGCGGTCGGTTACGTCTTCAAGGACGCCGGACAGCGATGTTGTCTCGGTTTCGACTGTCCGCTGGGCCTGCAGTGTCACGTCGGGATACTCCGCTCTGAGGTGCTCGACGAACGCCCGAACCTGTCCGGTACTGGGCAGTCGAACTGTCAGCGTGTTCGCTTGCTTGCCGGCGATCAACCGATCGAGTCCGGCGTCATACGCCGACAGCGTCTCCAAGAGTTGACTGTCCGCGAATCCGAACTCGACTTTCCCGTTCTCGGCCGTATCGAACGCCGTCGCCCGATCGACCAGCGGCTCCTCGGCGAGGGCCTCGGTTGCGGCCTGGGGATCCGATGCGGTCGCGTACGCCAAGTATCCGCCGTTGGTCCGATGAATGAGGTTCTCGACCCGCAGTTCCTGATCGAGAGCCGTCCCGAAATCCAACAGGAACTCCTCGGTCGGTGGGATCGAAATATCCAGTTCGACACCGCCGCCGGACTGCAGCGTTTGCTGTCGCTCGATACCCGCGATCGCGTATGCGATTGTCGTACCCAGTTCCGCCAGCACGGACCGCTCGCCACTGGTAAAGGCCCCAGGGCGGTCGGCGTATATCTCCAAGACGCCGTATTCGCGCGTGCCGAAACTGAGCGGAATGGCGATCGCGGACTGGTGGCCCTGCTCAAGCACTGTCCGCCGCCAAGGCTCGGGGCCATCAGCCGTGAGGACATTCGCGATCTCGATGATACGGCCATCGTCGGTTGCCGTCTGTGCGATCGACTCACCGTCCTCGCGCTCGGTGATCGACGCGATGGCCCGCGCCCGTTCGTCGGAACTCGCCCGCACCGACAGGGACTGGTTGGGGACGGCCCGGCGCCCGATCCAGGCCAGTTCCCAGTGCTCGATAGCGGTGAGGTTTGCACAAACTGCGTGTTCAATCTCCTCGCGAGTCTCCGCCTCGACGAGCGTCCGTAGCGTATCACGGACAATGGCA
>JBEQBN010000119.1:0-4913 GCA_041639775.1 Halapricum sp. | reverse complement strand
CCTCCGCGTTTCATATTCGTTGGAGCGAACGGGGCCCGGAAAAGCGTTCGTGTCCGGGATGGGAGGACGTATCAGCTGCTATGTGAATGTCTGACGTAAGTTTATCCGGACGGGGACGTGTGGTAGGGATATGTGCGGCAATCGCGTCGAAGAGCTCGAAGAGCAGGTCAATCAACTGCAGGCAACTGTCGACGGGCTGACTGACGAGTTGGTAGAGTGTAAGGTCCGTATTCGAGAGCTGGAAAACGCAGTCGACGCCGATATGGGGTTCAGTCCAGTCACGGAAGCCGAGTCGGAAGCGGCCTCGGTCGAAGAGCATAACACCCAGGAAACCGACTCAACGGACGAGCAGAGTAGTGACGAACCGGAGACGGACGGCGATTCGGACATCATCATCGCGTGACGCCACCGGGTGCCCAACCGGCGTCCGCGGAGCATTGACCCCCTATGCACATCAAAGAGCTCGTACTTGACAACTTCAAGAGCTTCGGTCGAAAGACGAAAATACCCTTTTACGAGGATTTCACCACCATCAGCGGCCCGAACGGCTCGGGCAAGTCAAACATTATCGACGCCGTGTTGTTCGCGCTCGGGCTGGCCCGGACCTCGGGTATTCGCGCCGAGAAACTGACTGATCTCATCTACAACCCTGGCCACCAAGACGGCAGCGCCGAGACGGCCGGCGAACGGGAGGCCAGCGTCGAGGTCATCCTGGACAACGCCGACGGGACGCTCGAGCGCTCGCAGGTCGTCAACGCCGCTGGGACCGACAAGGTCGGCGAGATCGACGAGATCACGATCAAGCGCCGCGTCAAGGAGACCGATGACAACTACTACTCGTATTACTACATCAACGGTCGGTCGGTCAACCTCTCGGACATCCAGGACCTGCTCGCACAGGCCGGGATCACCCCGGAGGGGTACAACGTCGTTATGCAGGGCGACGTGACCGAGATCATCAATATGACCCCTCACGCCCGCCGGGAGATCATCGACGAGATCGCGGGCGTCGCCGAGTTCGACGCGAAAAAGGAGGACGCCTTCGAGGAACTGGACGTCGTTGAAGACCGAATCGAGGAGGCCGATCTCCGCATCGAGGAGAAACAGGATCGGCTCGATCAGCTCGAAGACGAACGCGAGACTGCCCTCGAATACCAGGACCTCCGCGAACAAAAGGAAGCATACGAGAGTTACCGCAAGGCGGCCGAGCTGGAGGACAAGCGCGAGGACCTCTCGGAGGTCCGCGGCGAGATCGACGAGACGGCAGACGAACTCGCCGAACTGCAGGCCGAACTCGACGAACGGGAGGGGAAAGTCATCCGGCTGGAGGACGAACTGACCGAACTCAACCGCGAGATCGAACGGAAAGGCGAGGACGAACAGCTCCAGCTCAAACGGGAGATCGAAGAGGTCAAAGGCGAGATTTCACGGCTGGAGGACAAGATCGACACCGCCGAGGAGAAACTCGAAGACGCCGAAAACGAGCGTCGGCAGGCCTTCGTTGAGATCGACCGCAAACAGGAGACGATCGACGATCTAAAGGGCGAGATCCGCGAGATCAAGGTCAACAAGTCCTCGTTGATGGCCGAGATCCAGGAGAAAAAAGCACAACTGGAGTCGGTCGAGGCCGAAATCGAGGAGCTAGGCGAACAGTTCGAGGGCGTCCGCGAGGAACTGGAATCGCGCAAGGACGACCTCGCGGACGCCAAATCCGAGCGCAACGACCTCCAACACGAGCAGGATCGGCTGCTCGATGAGGCGCGACGACGCTCGAATGACCAGCGCGAGAAGGAAACGGCGATCGAGGAGGCCGAGGCCCGGCTCCCCGAGATCGAGGCCGAACTCGAGGACTTGCGGGCGGAACTGGACAAGGCCGAGCAGAACCGCGAGACGATCGCCGATGTCGTCGAGGACCTTACCGAACAGAAGCGCGAACTGCAGTCGGATCTCGAATCCATCGAGGACGAGATCAGCGCCAAACAGCAGGAGTACGCCCAGTTGGAGGCCAAAGCCGACGACAGCGGCGACAGCTCCTACGGCCGAGCGGTGACGACGATCCTCAACGCCGACAAGGAGGGCGTCCACGGAACAGTCGCTCAACTCGGCAGCGTCAGCGGCACGTACGCGACCGCCTGTGAAACCGCGGCCGGCGGGCGGATGGCACACGTCGTTGTCGACGACGACGGCGTCGGCCAGCAATGCATCGAGTATCTCAAGTCCCGTAATGCCGGTCGAGCGACGTTTCTGCCGATCACGAAGATGCAACACCGGTCGCTGCCCGGCAAACCCGACCATCCGGGTGTGGTCGATTTCGCATACAACCTCGTCGATTTCGACAGCGAGTACGCGCCGGTGTTCTCGTACGTGCTCGGCGATACACTGGTCGTCGAGGATATGGACACTGCCCGCGAGTTGATGGGCGAGTTCCGGCTGGTGACCTTAGCGGGCGATCTAGTCGAGAAAAGCGGCGCGATGACCGGCGGCTCCCAGAGTGGCTCTCGCTACTCCTTTGCGGGCAGCGAGGGGAAACTCGAACGGGTCGCCCAGCGGATCAACGATCTCGAAGATCAGCGCCAGGACATTCGTGCTGACATCCGGGACGTTGAGCAGCGCCTGGAGGACGCTCGCGACCGCAAGTCCGACGCGGCCGAGCAGGTCCGGGACATCGAAGCCGAGATCGAAAAGCGCGAGGACGAGCGCGAGCAGGTCCGCGAGGAGATCGCCAGTCTCGAAGACGACCTCGACGAAATCGAGGCCGAACGCGAGACAGTCTCCGATCGGATGGACGAGATCGAGGCCGATATCGAAGCGAAGGAAGGCGAGATCGAGGCGATCGAGGCAGACATCGCCGATCTCGAATCGGAGATCGACGACTCCGAGTTGCCTGCACTCACCGACGAGGCAGAGACGATCAACGAGGAGATCGACGACCTCCAAGAGCAGGTCGACGAGCTGGACGCCGATCTGAACGAGAAGCAACTTGAAAAAGAGTACGCCGAAGACGCCATCGACGACCTCCACGAGACAATCGAGACCGCCCAGAACCGCAAGGCAGACCGGCAAAAGGAGATCGCCGAACTCGAGAGCAAGATCGAAGACAAACAGGCGGTTCTGGCCGAGAAAGAAGCCGCGGTCGAGGATCTGGAAGACGAACTGGCTGCTCTCAAAGCCGAGCGTGAGGACCTCCGTGAGGAGATGCGTGCGGCCAAGGACGCACGCGACGAGCAGAAAGAGGCCGTCGAGAGTGTTCAGAGCGATCTCGACACCTTAGAGGAGACGGCAGAGCGCCTCGAGTGGGAGATCGACGAACTCGAAAGTGAGGTCGGCGACTACGATCCCGAGGAGATCCCGGATCATCACACGGTCGAGTCGCAGATCGGTCGCCTGGAAAGCGAAATGGAGGCGCTGGAGCCGGTCAATATGCTCGCGATCGAGGAATACGACGACGTCCAGGCAGATCTCGACGACTTAGCGGAGAAACGCGAGACACTACAACAAGAGGCAGACGGGATCCGCGAGCGCATCGAGACCTACGAGGCCCGCAAGAAAGAGACGTTTATGGAGGCGTTCGAATCGATCAACGATCACTTCGAGTCGATCTTCGAGCGCCTCTCGAACGGGACTGGACATCTGTATCTCGAAAACGAGGCCGATCCGTTCGACGGCGGATTGACGATGAAGGCCCAGCCCGGCGACAAGCCGATCCAGCGGCTCAACGCGATGAGCGGTGGCGAGAAGTCGCTGACTGCGCTGGCCTTCATCTTCGCGATCCAGCGACACAATCCGGCGCCGTTCTACGCGCTCGATGAGATCGACGCGTTCCTCGATGCGGCCAACGCCGACCGGGTCGGCGAGATGGTCGACGAACTCGCCGGTGACGCCCAGTTCATCGTCGTCTCCCATCGTTCGGCGCTGCTCGAACGCTCCGAGCGGGCGATCGGCGTCACGATGCAACAGGACAACGTCTCGGCGGTTACCGGGATCGATCTGAGTGCTGGGGGTGTTCCTGCCGATGACTAGGGAGGATCTGAACGGAGTGAAGATCCTCGAAAAAGTGAGCGGGGAGGGGCATCGACCCGCGATTAGGGAGACGCGAACGGTAGTGAGCGTCTCTGACAGTCGAGCGGGGAAAGCGAGACGCGACTGTCAGGAGCGTCTCGAACGCGAGCGGGGAGTGGTATCGATGCGCGAACAGCGTAGTGTCGTGCGCAGCGAAGCCCGCAAGTACCAATTTGGAGATGCGCAATGACCGACGACGACATTCCACTAGATATCACAGGTCACGAGACCCGGGAGGAACCGGACGACGACCGTAGCCTGCCCGACGGCGGCACCAGCGTTCTCGCAGGCGGCGAATCGGGTGGGACGGGTGGACCGCCGGGACCGGACGGTACGCCGGCCGATGATGTCGAGCCAGTCGAAGTGCTGGTCCAACTTGCAGAGGACGGAGAGATCGACCCCTGGGATATCGATGTCGTTCGGGTGACAGACAAGTTCCTGAATGCCCTCGAGGAGGCGGATCTGCGAACGTCCGGCCGAGCACTGTTCTACGCGAGCGTGCTCGTGCGTATGAAAAGTGACGCGATGCTGGAGGACGGCGAATCTGCAGGGCAGGAACGCGCTGACGGCGACGAGCCCTGGGTCGAGCCGCTCGGCGAGGACGAGTTGGGCGTCGATCCCTTCGATCAACTCGACGCGGAGATCGACCGTCGACTCGAACGCAAGCGCGCTCGCGGGATGCCCCAGACGTTGGATGAACTCGTCCGAGAACTCCGCGACGCCGAACGGGGCAACTGGTGGAAGGAATCCCGGGAGTACGACACCAGCGATTCTCCACGCGGCTATCAGCGCGGGACTCAGCAACTCGATTATCGAAGTGCCGATGCTCTCCGAATGGACGAGGAGCCGACTGC
>JBEQBN010000118.1:0-4916 GCA_041639775.1 Halapricum sp. | reverse complement strand
GGAACCGGTCGAGTCGCAGGATGACTGCAGACCAGTGGTTGAGCGTGTGCCCGCCCAGCGCACGCGTGCCGTCGCTGTCGGGGTCGGTGTACACCTGGTTGGTGAACGCGACCCCGAGGTCGTGCTTGCGTGCCTGTGCGAGCAAGTGAGTGATCTGACGGGCGACCGCCCGGAGTGCTTCACCCTCCTCCTGTTCGGTTCGCTCCAGTCGGTAGAAGCCTGTCGCGCTGTCTAAGACAACCAACTCCACCTGGCTCGCGAGGTCGGCGGCGTCTTTGACGGCCTGCTCCTGCTCTTCGAACGTGGTCGCCTCCGAGACGATGATGTTCGAGGCGATTGGCTCGACGTCGCCGCGTGCGTCGGCCAGCTGCTCCATCCGATCGACGGAGACGCCCTCCGTATCGACGAACAACACGGACGACCCGCTCGCGGCGACTTCGACGGCCGCGCCGAGCGCGAGGTTCGTCTTGCCCGCGGCTGGCTGGCCGTAGATCTGAGTCGCGGCACCGCGCGGGAAGCCGCCGTCGAGGAGGTCGTCGATGGGCCCACAGCCCGTCGGAATCGGCTCTGACACGCTCGCCGGTTCGGCGGCGACGCTCAAAAGCGCTCGCATGACCGGCGGGACACCCCCAGGCCGAGATCGCTGCTGGGTGCGTGCCAGCAACATTTGAGAACGCCGCACAGACTATGTAATTTGATACCGAGACACATTTATGGCAATCGCCCGCCACCAGGCCGGAATCGTCCCCGCGATCCGGGCGCTGGCGTCGCAGGTCCACCCGGTGTTTATGCTGCCGCCTGTCGCGGTTTCGCTGGTGGGATCGCTCCTTGCCGCCCGGACGACGGGCACGTTCGCGCCGACCGTCGCCGTGCTGCACGCACTGGCGATCTTCGCGGCCGTCTACACGGCCCACGTCAAGGACGGCTACATCGATTTCTTCGTCCGCGGCGAGGACGACGATCACCCGCTCTCGGTGACGGGCTGTCGCATCGCGCTGGTCGGCGCCGGTGCGGTGTTTGCGGCCGCTATCGCGGGACTGTGGTCGACGGCCGGACTCGTCACCGTCGCGTTGACGGCGCCGACCTGGGCGCTAGGATACTTCCACGCACCGCAACTAGACACCGGTCCCGTCTCGGCGACTGGCGGGTATCCCGCCGGGATCGGGCTCGCGCTGCTCGGTGGCCACGCCGCCCAGGGAGCCCCGCTCGGACCGACCGTTCTCGGGCTGGCAAGCGTGCTGGTCGTCATTCTGCTTGGCATCAAAGTGATCGACGACGCGCAGGACCTAGCGTACGACCGTTCGATCGACAAGCGGACCCTCGCGGTCGTTCTCGGACCGGCTCGCGCCCGTCGGCTGGCGCACGCGCTGCTGGCGGCGGGCGCCGGCCTGCTGGTCGTCCTGGCAGCAGTCGGCGTGTTTCCCACCGGGACCGTCCTGGCAGCGTTCGCGTTCGGTGCGGTCGCGGCGATCAGTCGACGCGCCGGGCCGCGCGTGGCGACGATGCTGCTGGTCCGTGGTGTGTATGTCCTCCTCGCGTTGCTACTCGTCGCGCTGTGGTATCGGCCGTTCGCCGGCCCGCTCCCCGTCGATATCGGTGTCCTGGGCCCATATACATATCTCGCGACTGAGATCGTCTTCGGCAGCGTGGCGCTAGCGCTGCTGGTCCGTGCCGAAGCACTGGCCCGGGCAGCCCGGACGATCGTAGTCCTGTATCCCATCGCGTATCTCTGGGACTGGTACACGCTCGAAGTCGGCGTGTTCGCCATCAGGCTGCGCACAGGAGTCGATCTTCTGGGGATCCCCATCGAAGAGCACCTCTTCATCATCGTCGTGCCCGCCCTGGTACTCGGCATCCACGAAACGCTGACAGCGAACGATCGCCAGTGACTGCTGTCATACCCTTATCGCGATACCGGATTGCGTCCGCAGGGACTGCTGTCGCTACGTTTCACAGGACGAGTCCCCGTCGAACAATCAGGTGGTCCGGGATCAATCCCCGAGTTCACGAACCGCTCAGTTCCACTCTGTGTAGCCGCACTTTCCGCAGTGGAGCCGGTCGCCGTGATCGGCCAGGAACGCGTCACCGCACCGGGGACACTGCTCGTGATCGGTCGTGCCGTCTTCGTTGTAGAGTTCGTATCGGGCCATCTATGCCTCCTCCGTGGGGGCGTCTTCGCCGTCAACGGCGATCTTGTTTCGCTCGAGCATATGCTGCTGTTCGACGTCCAAAGCAGCCTCCGGGTCGTCGTAGACCTTGGCGTAGCCGACGGTCTTGCGCATACCGAACTTCGTATCGAGCTTGTGGACGACGACCTCCTCGGCGTCCTTGTTCAGCTTGGCCGCAAGCGAGTCCCGAACGGAGAGACGCGACGGGGTCGCCTCGTCGTGGGTCATCTCGAACCGAATGTCCGTCCTGTGCAACATCGGGTTTTCGTCTTCTTCGATAATGTCGACGTCCATAGTTCGTTGCTCATATCTTCCCTCCGAATCGCCTAAAAGGATTTCGAACCGGAGAACGTATCGTGTTCAGGAACGGATGGGACAGGCGGCGGTTCTCACTGACGACGCCGCCCATCTTGGGGCCGTACTCGTATTTCGACCACTAGTTTGAGACCGTTACTACACGAGTCCACATAGAGTTGAAGGTATCAAACACGTGTGTCGCACATCACCAATGATTAAGGTGAATGAGACCAACACAAGGGTGTATGCCGGAATGCCAAAACTGTGGCTCATTTGTAACGGCGGCCTACGCGCGTGTGTTCACGCCGAACGGGATCGAAAATCCGAGAGTGTGCCCACAATGTGAGGACAAAATCCGCGACGGTGCGGACGTCCGCGAAGCGCGCTCGACGCGTCGCGGATAATCCGTCTCGAATCGCCTTCGAATACCTCCTTCCTACACTTTCGTCGTTGCCTCGCTGGCATCCTCAACTATCGACGTCGCCTCGGTGAGATACGTCCGTGCTTGCTCGCTGTCACGCGCTTGCGCAGTCACACGAACGAGCGGCTGTGTCCCGCTCGCCCGGATCAAAAACCAGCCATCCGCCAGTGCGACCCGGACACCGTCCAGCGTCGTCACGTCGTCATATGCCCCGGAGACTACTCCGGTAACTCGTTCCATCACGGCAGTCTTCTCGGACACCTCAAGGCTCGCGCGTTCGATCGGATAGGTCTCAACGTCGCTAACGCGTGCCTCAAGCGAGCGCTCGCTCGCCAGTGCGGCCAGTTTCGCGGCCGCCAGCGGTCCGTCGGGACACAGCGTCGCCTCGGGCCAGATCCACGCCCCCGAGGGCTCGCCACCGAAAGTCACGCCCGGTTCGGTGACGCGCTCGGCGACGTAGACGTCTCCGACTCGTGTCCGCGTAACCTCGACGTCGATCTCAGCGAGGGTGTCCTCGACGGCCATACTCGTGTCGACCGGGACCGCGACGCGCTCTCCCGGCTCGGCCGCTTCTCGAGCGAGTATCGCCAACAGTACGTCTCCCGAGATGAACTCGCCGTCGCCAGTCACCGCCCGCATTCGGTCGGCGTCACCGTCGTGGGCAATCCCCAGGTCGGCATCGCCCGCACCGACAAGCTCCGACAGTGACTCGCAGTTCTCGGGCGTCGGTTCGCTCGGTCGGCCCGGGAACGACCCGTCCGGCTGGGCGTTCAACGTCTCGACTGAGCAGCCAAGCGCCTGCAAGGCGTCGACGCTGACACCGCCGGCTCCGGTTCCTAGGTCGACGACGACTGACGGTGGATCCTCGATGTCGACAGCCTCGACAATCGCTTCGATATGGCGCTGTCGGGCCGCAGCCGTCTCGCGGGTTCCGAGTGCGTCCCACGAGTTGAGGGCCGTCTCGTCGGCTTCGACCCGTTGAGCGATCCGGTCTTGCATCGCGTCGTCGAAGGCCTGTCCCGAGGGTTGCCACAGCTTGATCCCGTTGTCCGGTGCTGGGTTATGACTAGCTGTGATCGCGACGCCGGCATCGGCGTCCTCCCAAGCGACTGCGCGGGCGATCGTCGGGGTCGCAGCTACCCCCAGATCGAGCACGTCCGTGCCGGACTCCCGAAGCCCCGCGGTGAGTGCATCTACGAGGAACTGCCCGCTCTCACGAGGATCCCGACCGACGACGACGCGGTCGGTTTCGACGCCAAGGGCGCGGCCGACCGACAGTGCTAATTGGCCTGTTACGGCTTCGCCGATGGGACCGCGAATCCCACTGGTTCCGAACATACGCGTCCCGGCGCGCGCCAGCGAAAAAAATGGGACGGTCCTTATTCGTAGCGCAGCGCGTCAATCGGATCGGTCCGGGAGGCACTCCAAGCTGGGTATAAGCCAGCAAGCACGCCCACGGCGATGCCAACGGCGATTGCGAGTGCTGTCCAGCCAACTGGGAACACCCACGGGATCCCGATGTATCCCGCGACGGCGTATCCAGCCAGCAACCCTAGCGCCGTCCCAAGGATCGCTCCGAGGACACCAAGAATGACCGCCTCAACGATGAACAACTCCAGGATGTCCCGACGCTGGGCGCCGACGGCTTTCATAATCCCGATTTCACGGGTCCGCTCGGTGACCGAAACCAGCATAATATTGGCGATGCCGATCGATCCGACCAGAAGCGAGATGCCAGCAATCCCGACAATGAAGTCCTGCAGGAGGTTCAGGACGTCCTCGAGTTGGCTGATCAACTCGGCGCTTGTTTTAAGCTGGAAAGCCAATCCCTCGGATCGGTCGCTTGCGTCGGACGCAGTACTGTTGAGGTACGCTTCGGTCTCTGTTTTGGCCCGCTCGATATCAGCATCGCTTTTCGAGGGGGCTTCGACGACCAGCGCGATGTGACGCGAACTCTCGCCGGAACGTGACTGGCCTAACAGACCGGCAAGTTCCCCGGAGAGGTTTGACCGGTTCGATATGTCTCTGTC
>JBEQBN010000117.1:0-4933 GCA_041639775.1 Halapricum sp. | reverse complement strand
GTTGTGACAGCCCGATCGGTTTCGAACGATTTCTGGCAGGCTTTTATACTGACGCGCCCACTGGACCGATAATGGCACGGATTGAAGACATCGCACGCACGGCCGGGAAGTATTCGGCGATCGGGCGCATCGCTGGTCGGTCGCTGCTGGACCTAGACACGAACCCAGTCCCAGCCGACTGGACGCATATCACCAAGATCGATCCCGAGGACGAAAAGGAACTGCCGTTGCTGTATCCCCTGTATCTCCAGCATACGAGCGCCCTAGAGGTCGGGGGCTCTCGGGATGTGACTGACCAAAACACCGAGGAGACACTCGAACTCGTTGCCGACCGGCCGGCTCCGGCCTTTCAGGAGCCAAGCGGTCCACGGCAAGTGACGACCGATACCCACTCCCAGGCGGAGTTTCTGGCTATCCCGGAAGTCCTCAACGGTGATGTCGAAGCGTTGATCGGCACACTCGGATCAGGCGTCGAATACATTGAGTCGGAACTCGCCCCGAAGATGATCGCCGAGAAACTGCCACTCTCTCCGGGGGCAGTCATCGAAGATCGGCTCGCGGCGTTCGCGACATCGTGGCTTATGCAGGAGACTGTCTTCGAGGCGTACATCATTATGAACCCGGACAGTGCTGCCGCCCGCGAGAGCAACGTCACCGAGGACGACTTGCTCGATCCGAGGACGGCCAAACAGCGCGCGATGGCGGCCGAGCGCCACCTCAGTAGCGAACTCATCTATCTCGAATACTCCGGGACGTTCGGTGGCGAGGAAGCCGCGTCGATTCTCGAAGCCGTCGACGAGGGGCGGCGCTGGTCGCGACTGTGGTATGGCGGCGGACTGGACAACCGCGAGAACGCACGTGCCGTCCTTGACGCCGGCGCGGACGCCGTCGTTGTCGGGAACGTCTTCCACGAGGTCGCCGCCGAGGAGGCCGACATCTGCGAACGCGCGGTCGAGGAGTTGGACGCCGATGTGACCCGCGATGAGGTACTCGACTGGCTCGACGGCGAGGTCGATATCGCCGAGAGTAGCGCGACGAAGTACCTCTCGACGATCGTAGACGTGCCGAACCCGGAGGGGCGCGCCCGGGAGTACCTCGTCACGACCATTCAAACCTGGCTCGCGGTCCAGGACACGGTCGCAGAACTCGACGAGAAAGGTGTCGCCTCGGTTCCCGAGATTCGGGAGCTGTTCCAGTCGACTGAGATTCCCGGCCGATCGGACGTAACGGCGGTCCTCGACGAGGAGTCGTTCCTGACGGATCTGCTCGTCGCGCTCGCCGCCCCGCGATACGATTTGGACGCCGACGGCCCGCCGGTCAAACACCTGAGTCTCGAACTCGAATAGGTCCAGTCACACCAGTACGATCGCACCGACTGTCTCCAGTTCAGAGCCGGCGATCCGAAGCATAGCGCTGGTGACGATCCCGAGCGCGAGGCTGACCGACCAGACGGCGACCGCGATCCGGCCGACGCGTGCGTGTGCCGTCTGCTCCAGTTCTGCCGGCGAACGTGACAACCCAAGCAGGACAGCGTAGATGACCAGCGGGACTGACAGCGCCGAGCAGACCAGATGGATCGCGAGGACTAGAAGGTATGCCAGCCGGAACAGTCCGCTCGCCTGGATGTACAGTTCACCACCGCCGCCGACTTTCCAGAGGTACAACACCAGAAACCCCAGCTCCAGCGCGACTGCCGTCACCATCGCGACCCGGTGGCGGCCGATCCGTCGCTGCCGAATGTAGTAGACGCCCGAAAGCAGCGCCGTCAGCGTCGCGGCGTTGATCACGACGATGACACTGCTGAGCAGCCGGACAGTCGATTCGCCGATCGACGGGAACAGCGGGACGATCCCCTCGAAGGCGTTCAACACGAGTGCGTAGCCGATCGCCGTGATCGCAACCGCGACGCCGGGCGTGTGTGAGCGGACCCACTCGCGGAGTGCTCCCTGGACAGCCATTGGCCGAGGTCCGGTCGCCAGCGCTTTTTACTTTCGTGTCTCGTCAACGCGTTCCGGGTCCGGCGGGACGGGTGTACCCGCCCATAGACTCACGTCTCGACGTCCGCGAGGAACATCGCGAGGTGTTCGTTCACCTGGATCGCCTCCTCGATGAAAAAGAGGTGTGGGGCGTTCCGGAACGTCAGCAGTTCCGCGTTCGGGAGCCGCTCGGCCAGCAGTTCGCCGTTCTCGGGGGGAACGACCTCGTCGCCCGTCGGGGACATCACGAGCGTCGGGAGCTCGATCTCCTCGAGTCGGTCGCTCACGTCGAAGTCCTCGATCGCCGCGGCCTGCCAGTCGCGAGCGCGTTCTGAGGCGTCACTCTGCGCTCGCCACTCGACGATCTGATCGACTGTCTCGGCGTATCGGTCGCGATAGGAGTCGCTGAGCATCGGCGCAAGCCGCTTTCGGATCCGGGCCTCCTCGTCGATATCTGGACGGGGATCGAACAGCCGCTCGCGGACGGACTCGGGCGTCGACTTCGCGTCCGGGCCGCCGGGATGGGTCGCCATCAGCGTCAGCGAGACCGCCCGGTCGTACGCAAGGGCGTACTGCAGAGCAATCATACCGCCCATCTCCGCGCCGACGAGGTGTGCCTGGTCGACGCCAGCGTCGGCCAGCACGGCCTCGAGGTCGGCGGCCATCTCAGCGATCGTGTACGGCCCCTCCGGTTCACTCGACGCACCGGTGCCGCGATTGTCGGGCACGAGCAGTTCGTACCGCTCCTCGAAGTCCTGTCGCTGCCAGTTGTACATCCAGCGGCTGTACCCCAGCCGCTCCAGAAAGACGATCGTCTCGGCGTCCTCGGGACCGACGCGATCGTACCCGATCGCGACGTCACCGCGCTTAGTCGCTTCCATATCTCGGGACACGGGGCCGCGCTTTTTCAGGGTCTCGACTTCACCGACGGACGCCATACAATCGGTTGTGAGTCTGCTCGGAATTGGCTGTCTGACTGCAACAGTTAGCGCGACAAATCGTTACGACAGCCCGTCCGGCAAACTGGCGCGAACTGAACGGTGTGATGTCAGAGTAACAACACAGCGTTGACCGTAGCAGCACCGACCCACGGTATCGCTAGTCCAAGCGGGACAACGGCGCCCCGATCGTCAAGAACCCGTCGGACCGCAACACCGAATCCGACGGCAGCGATCTTCGCGCCAAGCAGCGCGACGATGCCGGTCGCGTCAATCGCGAGACGCATTGCTGGATTTCCCTCGCTCAATCCATACTGTAGCCCGTACCCTGTGAGGACGACATCGGACAGGAGAGCAACGACAAGGACTCCCCAGAGGTAGCTCTCGATATCTGCGAGCGTGCGGACAATTTGACTGTGCTCACCAGTGGTTGCCTGCCCATCCACCCAGCCAGTTGCTATCGGCTCTTGCGTTGCCATAGGCGGCCCCCCACAGCCACAACTGCGCGCCACCCCGACGCACGAGCAGCGGCTCGTGGTGTTTGGTACCATCTCACTCAGACACGAAATAGTTTTTGTTCTGACTCGTTTGCACAGGTCATACGGCCGCCAGGAAATCGGTACAACCGACCGTCTCAATCGACGTTACAGCGTCGTCGAAATCGACCCACCTTCGAGAAACGCCGTCTCGTAACCCTCGTGGCGGGACAGCGAGTTCGGGCCGTCGACAGTGACCGTCACGGTGTCGCCACGTTCGGGCGTGCTGTCGAGCCCAGCGCGGTAGTGAGCGCCGAGCGACGGGCCGATCGCGCCCGCGAGGACGTCGTCGAATCCGGCACTCTCGACGGTCGCCGACAGCGGGAACCCGGGGATAGCGAAACGGTTGTACGGCGTCCGCGGTGAGACGATCAGTGCTCCGTCCGCGACGGTCGCGACGAACTCGGCGTCGCCGACACGACCGACCGTCACGGGCGAGCCGGGCAGTTCCTCGATGGGAGGTGCATACGACAGCGGCATAGCCATCTCCATTGGGTCGACGGCTGCGCGCTCGCCGGCCGTGTCGGGGAACTCCTCGAATGGGATATCCTCACGCTCGCTCTCGGCGTACTCGAAGGTAAATTCCGCCGTGTGTGCAGACTCGAAGCGCCCCTCAAAGGCGCCGACCGTCTCGATGTCGATCAGCGGGACCTCGACCTCGACGGTGTAGGTACCGTCACCGTCGAGTTCGATGTTCTCGCCGAAGTGAAAGCCCATATTCTGGCTGAGCATCGGCCAGGCGCGCTTCTCGTCGATCGAATCGCCGTCTTGGGACACTGCAAACCGGGGCTGGCGCAACACGGGGACGACCGTCTCCGTCTCCCGGTCCCACATTGAGGCCATCAGGTGGACGGTCTGGGCGTCCTGGATTTCGGCCAAGTTAGTCTCCCCGCTGACGGTCCAGAACCGATGGGGAAACGAGTAGAACAGCCCGACGGTGCGGTCACCGACTGTCTGTGTCCCGATCATTTTCATTCCCTCGATATGTGTCGGCCGATAGACGCCGTCAGGCCGATCGTCGAGCACCGGTGGGATTCGAGCGGTCGACTGCCGGGCGAACAACTCGCCACAACCTGCCAGCCCGGCGGCGGCACCGACCGCGCTCACCCGCAGGAAGGTCCGTCGATTCATTACCAAAAATCCGGACTGGACGCACAATAGCGACACGGTCGCGGCCATCTCTGTGGGACACAGCCCGGCCACGGACCACGAGCGCAACGGATCAACTCGGCCGGGGTAGCGCGCGCTTGTTTCTGGGCGGCAACAGGTAGTTTCCTCGACGCAGGACGGTCATATACTGGAGGATCCCGTTGTTATGGCGCACTCCGACCGCGCCGCTGGCCTCGTTGGCGTCGGTGCCGTTCATCGCCTCGCGGGTCTCGACGAAATCCCCGATCTCGCGCTGTAGGGCTAGAAAATGCAATCCGGCTGCCTCGTCATCTGTCGAATCGAAGTCCCGGCGTAACATAATCGGAGCCCCGTC
>JBEQBN010000116.1:0-4956 GCA_041639775.1 Halapricum sp. | reverse complement strand
TCGTCCGTATCGCCGACGTTCCGGCCGAGTGCCTTCACCAGCGCCAGCGCGACGCCGAGGCCAGCCTTGACTTCGGGGTCTCGGAGCGCCTTCGCGAAGCCAATTGCGCCGACCGGTTCGGGCTCTGCCTCGCTAACGTCACCGACGGAGTGCAGGACGTTTTCGAGTCCGCGCGAGACATCGTCTTCGGCGGCCGTATCGGCGACGCCACCTAGCTCAGAGGCCAGGTTCGAGAGGCTCATCACCATCTCGTCGTCCATCGCACCCATCAACAGCGAAGCGACCTGAGACAGCTCAAGCAAGTCATCGAGTGTGCCGGTGCGCTGGATCTGCGCGAGGGATTCCAGTCCCTCCGCCAGTTCTTCCTCGTTGCCGTCGATTGCGTCCGAGAGTGGGGAGGGCTCCTCACTTGCGGCCGCAAGGTCAATGTGTACTTGCTCGCTCGACCCGTTCAGCAGTGCGGCGACGTCCGTTCCCTCCGTATCGAGGCGTTCGAGCAGATCGGCAACGTCCTCAGGATTGTCCTCGACAAGCGTCTCGAAGTCCTCGGAGACCTGTTCGGACGACTGGCTCATCTCAGATCAACCCCCTGGCAGTCAGCCAATAGGACTCGTTGTAGCCCAGTTTCGACCAGTGGATCGGCTTCGAGGGCTCGCGCATTGTCGGCTCGGAACCGTAATCGAAGGAGACGAACGTCGCCTCGTCCATCCCGGTCTCGATAAAGCAGACCGTCTTGCCGTCGAAGCTCGCAATCGGCTGCTGACCGCGGACGCGAGAGGCGATCCGGTCTGCGACCTCGGCGGCCTCGTAGTGAGCGACACTGCCCGCCTTCGAGGTCGGTACGTCAGCGATATCGCCGACAGCGTAGACGTCCTCGGCGTGTTCGGCCTCGAGGGTGTGCTGGTCGACCGCGACCCAGCCGTCGTCACCGAGACCGGCCTCACGGACGAGGTCGCTCCCGTCGTGGGGCGGGATGCCGACGAGCAGGTCGTACTCGAGGGACTTGCCCTCCATCGTCTCGAGGGTCTGGGCGTCCGGATCGACTTCCTCGACGTTGAAGAACGTCTCCAGATTGATGTCGCGCTCCTCGAAGATCGGAGTGACCCAGTCGGCGATCGACTGCAGGCCGTGCGCGCGCTGGATGGGGTAGGTGTAGGTGATCTCGACGTCCTCACGAAGCCCGCGCTTGCGCAGCCAGTCATCAACCATCAGCGTGAACTCGACGGGCGCGGCCGGACACATATGGGGCACGCCGATCACGCTGAGGACGATGTGGCCCTCGCGGAACTCGACGAGTTCCTCCCGGAGGGCTTGTGCACCCTCGGGCCCATAGAAGTGATGACCGCCTTCGACCAGCCCAGGCGTCTCCTCGGGGACGAGGTTCGAACCCGTCGCCAACACGAGCTGGTCGTAGGCCAGTCGGCCATCGGACGCAAGCGTCACCTGTTTCGCGCCAGTATCGACGCTCTCGACGCGATCGACCCGGAAGTCGACCGCCCGCGGAATGAGATCTCGGATCGGCTTGGTTGCCTCCGAGACCTCCTTCTTTCCGAATGGGATGTACAGATACGCCGGTTTGTAGAACTGCTTCTCGCCGTCGTTGATCAGCACGATCTCGACGTCGTCAGTCTCCAGTTCCGGTTCGAGCCGCTCGGTTAGTCGGTTTGCGATCACGGTGCCGCCCGTGCCGCCACCGACAATGACGATTCGTTCTGTCATATATAACGTACCACTCTGTGTTGTACTATCATTACAATACTATGCTGTCTTCTCCACGTACAGACTCCAGTAGTCGTCGTGTTCGACGGTGTCCAGCAACTCGTGGCCCGCTTCCTCGACCCACTCGGGCACGTCGCCCTTGGATCCGCTGTCGCTGGTCTGGAGTTTGATCACAGTCCCGGGCTCGGAGTCTTGGACCTTGCCGATCAGGTCCATTAGCGGGCCGGGACAGGCTGCACCACGCGAGTCAACCGTCACGTCGGGGGAAATGGATTCACTCATTGTATTCACCTTAGACGAACAGCACCTGTTTGTCCGATGCCTTCTGCAAGAAGCCCGAAACGCCGAGCACACCGTCAAAGACGTCGACGTAGTCGTCGATCTCGTTGTCCATCAGGTCCATCACCATCTCACAGGCGTAGACCTCAAGCGGGCCGAGGTTCTTGGCCCGTTCGAGCTGTTCTGTAAACAGCGGGACCTCGTCACCGTCCGATTCGAGCATCGCATAGCCTGCGGGTCCTGCTACCTCGAAATCGCCGGTCTCGACAGTCTCCTTTTCGAAGGCCGTCAGACCGTTCATCGTCGCGAACACCTGCACCGGCGTCTCCGAGGCCGCAGCGATCGAGCCGATCATACTTACCGCCTGCACCCGTTCGAGCTCGCCTGAAGCGAGAACAATCGCATATCCCGTCATCATTGGGTCACACTGGATCGTAGGCTTCTGGATATAATAGTATTGCGCTGTATTTTCAAACGCGTGGGAATCCCAGCGATCAATGATGGTAGATGCGGTTTTTTGCCCGTCGCGGTACTTGGCCAACACAATGACACGCCGGTCGGTCGCCGTCACGGCCTATCGGGAGGGGCTGCCAGCACTGTCGGCGAGCCTCGTCGGCGGCCTGATCGCGGGTGTCGTCCTGGGTGGAATGCGAAGCGATCTGCAAGCCGTCGAAGGACTGCTCGTGGTCGTGCCGGCGCTGCTCGCGACGCGGGGGAACGTCTATGGTTCGCTCGGTGCACGGATCGCGACGGCACTCCACCAGGGGTTGCTCGAACCGCGTGTGAGCGAGGCCGACGAACGACTGCTTCGGGCCGTCGCCGCCGCAATAGCGAACGGGCTGCTCGCGAGCGTCTTCGCGGCGGTCGTGGCGACGTTCGCACTGGTAGTCCTGGGGCGTCCCGGCGCAGGGCTGGCGACGTTCGCTGCCATCGCTGTCGTGGCCGGCCTGCTCTCAGGGGTTGCGCTCGCAACGACAGTCGTCCTCGTCGTCTTCGCGGGCTATCGCCGCGGGTACAACCCGGACACGCTCGTCGGACCGATCGTCACCACGGCCGGGGACGTCTTCGGGATGGCCGCGCTGTTGATCGCCGTTCGGACCGTCGCCGTCCTCGGGGGGAGCTAGCGTGGCGACTGACTGGACGATTCAGGCGATCACCCGCGCTATGCTCCCGATCTTGCTGGTGTTGACCGTCATCGAGATTGGGAGCGGGCTCGTGCTGGGGAGTTTCGAGGGCGACCTCCTAACGTATCCCTCACTCCTGATTCTCGTCCCGGTGACGATCGGCACGGCCGGCAACCTCGGGTCGATCCTGGCCGCCCGGCTCTCGACCGCGTTTCACCTCGGCACACTCTCGTTTGCCCCCGACGACGAAACGTTCGCCGGCAACGCGCTGGCGACAATCGCACTGGCGCTGACGGTGTTTCCAGTCGTCGGCGGTGGGGCCTGGCTACTGGCAGTCGCGACCGGCGGTGCCGCGCTCGCTCCCGGGACGGTCGTGCTCGTCTCGTCGCTGAGCGGTGCCATATTGGCGCTGCTGGCAATCGTGGTCACTGCCCTCGCGACCTACATCGCCTATCAACGCGGACTGGACCCCGATGATGTCGTCATCCCGGTGGTGACGAACGTCTGTGACGTGCTGGGCGTCGTCATCTTGTTCGGGGTCGTGAAAATAGTCGTCTGAGATGGATTCCGCTCGAAACCGCGTTCGAGCGGCTCTAGTCGCTCTGGACCCGCGGTGCGAGCATATAGGTGACGTTACCTTGGCCCTCGGCGATCTCGAAGTGCATCTTGACGGGGAACTCCTCGCCCAGTTCGACCGTGACCTCGGCGTCTTTCGGGATCGCCTTGTTCATATCCTTGAGATAGTCCAGCGAGAACAGCGAACTGGCCGGACCGGCAGTGAGATCGATGAGATCCTCGGCGGTGAGTTCGAGATGGACGTCGTCGGTGTCGCCCTCAGCGTCGACGTAGAACAGTTCGTCAGTGTCGTCGACACCGAGTTCGATGTGATCGGAGACCATATCCGAGGCCGTGACCGCACGATCGATGTCCCGGCCCTCAAGGACGATCTCGGCGGGCAGATCTAGCTCGGGCAGATCCGGTTCCTGGCGGATCGAGTCGGGATTGATCAGCGCCAACGTGTACTCCAGCCCGTCGATAGCGATGTGGAGCTTGCGGGTCTCCTCGTCAAGTTCGAGGTGGATCAACTGATCGGAGTCGGCCATCCCCGCGATATCTTCGAGTCGTGAGAGGTTGACACCGATGAGGCCACCGTCCGTCTCGTAGGATTCGAAGGCCGCGGCGCCCAGTGAGAGATCGACCATCCCGACGTTAGCGGGGTCGACCGCTCGAATCTCCAGCCCGTCCGCTTCGAGGTGGATCTTGCACTCTTCGACCAGCACGCTGACGGAGTCCAGCGTATCCTGCAGCGTGTCGGCGCTGACGATCGCGTTGAACATCTTGAACCCGGCTACGCTCCCATTCATTAAAAAGTCCCTCATTACGTGCGCGTCCGTGCGGACGGCGGGCGTGGGTACTATCCGGCGCCACGTCGTAGACGCCACATGCGCGAACTCGCCTTTGCCCTCGAGTACGAGCCGGGGTGCAACAGGGTTGCCGATGCCCTCGCCGAACACCCGGGCGCCCGGATCCGCTCGCTGTCGCTGCACGCCACCGACGACCGGCTCTGGCGGGTCGATCACGCGACGGGTTCGCCCGAGGCCCTGAATGCGACCGCCGCGGCGTTTCTCGACGCCGACTACTACGCCGACTGCCTGGCGACCGAGGACTGCGGGGCGACCCAGACGACCGAGGTGCTCGAACACACCGACGACGCGCTCGTGCTGTACTCCCGGTGGGAGCGCTCCCCGACCTGCATCTCCGTGCCGCACATCGCTCGCACGCACCTCGGCGACGGCCTGCTGTTCGAGACTCGCCACGAGGGGCGCCACTACAC
>JBEQBN010000115.1:0-4995 GCA_041639775.1 Halapricum sp. | reverse complement strand
CCGAGTTCGACGACATCCGTGTTCCGGCGGACGCGCCGGTCGCCGACGAAGATCTGCTGTTGGATCGCGACGATGTCAAGCTCGCGGGTCATCTGAGTCGGGACGTTCAGCGGTTCGTTCTGGAGGCGCGAGAGCACCGTCTCCGGCGAGTCGGCGTGCATCGTAGTGTAGGCCGCGTGGCCCGTGGCCATCGCCTGGAAAAAGGCCAGCGCGACCTGCTGTTCGGTCCGGATCTCCCCGACTAGCAGATACTCCGGGCGCTGGCGTAGCGCGGCCTGTAGCAGGTCATACATCGAGACGTTCCCGCTGGCGGCGGTTTGGCCCTCCCGGGTGACGCTCTGAATCCAGTTGTCGTGTGGCAGCGTGATCTCACGGGTGTCCTCGATGGAGATGATCTTGTTCTTGCGCGGGATGAACATCGAGACGGCGTTCAGACTGGTCGTCTTCCCGGATGCGGTCCCACCCGCAAAGAGTAGCGAGAGGTTGTTCTCAACGGCCAGCCACAGGTACGTCATCGTCTCCACGGAAAACGTGCCCCATTTGATCAGGTCGATCGGCGTTAGCGGCACGTCTGAGAACTGCCGGATCGTGAAGTTCGACCCGCGCGTGCTCACCTCGCGGCCGAGCGTCAACTGCACCCGCGAGCCGTTCGGGAGGCTGGCGTCGACCATCGGATCCGCAACGGAGACGTGTTTGTCGCTGCGCTGGGCCAACCGAACGACCAGCGAGTTCAGCCGCTCCTCGCCGAAGGCGACGTCTGTCTCCATATCCCGGTAGTTGCGGTGATAGACATACACCGGGACGTCGACCCCATCACAGGAGATGTCCTCCAGCCGGCGGTCCTGAACCATCGGATCGATCCGATCGTAGCCCAGTAGGTCACGCTCGATGTAATAGCGGATTTTGTGTAGCGATCCCGCCGGCGCTTCCCGGGCGTATCGGCCCAGCATCGTCTGCAGTTCCTCGGTGAGCCGTCCGGCGGCGTCCTCGGTCGGCTCGACGTGCATCAGGACGTCTCGCAGATCGGCCATAATGTCCTCGCGGACGTACCGCTCGTACTCCGACAGCGCGGGTTCGATGGCCCGGTAGCGGTGATCGTCCGTCTCCTCGTCGTGCAGTATCGCGACGTAGGCGTAGGGTTCGTTCACCCAGTAGCGCTCGACCTCGCTGACGCCCTCGCGGTACGCAAAGGAGAAAAACTCCTCTTCGAGAAACGAACGGTCGGGCGTGGCCGCGAACTCGCTGTCGTGATCCTCAAAGAACGAAACAATGTCGGGAACGATCTCCGCCTCTGGCGGTGGAACTGTCGGTGCGTCCGTCTCGGCGACGGCGGGACCGTCGTCGCCGATCGATTCTTCGATCGTCTTCGCGGTCTCGTCGTCGATCCGTTCGTCCCAGGGAGTATCGGACGGGCCGCTTTGCTCCGGATCCGCCATACGATGTCAACTACTGGCGGCCATCGGAACAAAGAAGTTGTGCCCGGCCCCGCCCGCCTAGAGGATCCCCATCGCGTCCAGGCGATCGGGCAAGTACGTCTCCGTGACGAAGTCAAGCCCGTGCGAGGCCAGCGCCTGCTGTTCGGACTTCTTGTCGATCTCTAGTTGGAGTTCGATCTGTTCTTCCCAGTAGTCAGTCTGGAAGCGTGGGTCCTCCAGTTCCGACTCCAGGGCGTTAATATCCGAATCCGAAAGTGGGTCGGTCGGCAGGTCGTACTCGACGATGTCCTCGGGCTGAACGCCGATAAACTGTGCCTGAGGCGTGGCCAGATACTCCGAGAGATGCGCCGACTTGATTGAACCGTATGCTACAGACCCGTAGATGCGATACGACCAAGGGTCACCGTCAGTGAACACCGTCACCGGCAGGTCGAGTTCGTCGTGTAGCCGCTTCGTGATCCGGCGGGTCGCACGGGCTGGCTGGCCCTTCAGATGGACGATCAGCGCGTTCATCTCCTCGTCGAAACCGTTCTCGACGAGCCGGTCGCGCATCCCGCCGGTCTCGACAGCCAGCACGAAGTCGGCGTCACACTCTAGGAACTCGATCTGATCCGGGTTGTTCGGGATCTGATAGCCGCCTTCGCCGACGTCCTCCTGGCAGTGAATTTCCCGCTCGCCCCGACGAGTCTGTTCACGCAACAGGAGCGGCCCCATCAGCGTCGCGCCCGATTCCTCGGGGCGCATATGGAAATCCTCCCGAGTGACCCCGGAGACGATTTCTAAGTCCTCGATCAGCTGGTTTGATTCGTCCTGACTGTTGAACTGCGCCTCATCGAGATCCCAGGACTCGCTGAGATAATACAGCTCACGCAGTGTCGAAGAGCGGTCCTCGCCGAGTTGCTGGGCCAGAAAGTCGATCGTGTAGACGGCCTTCAGGAGCTTCTGGGCGCCCGAGATCGTCTTAGCGCTGCGAGTGGACGTTCGGTCGCCGTACACCCAGACGTTGCTGTCCTCGTCGTACTCGATGTTGGTTTTCGTTCGAGTCGGTACTTGCAGCCGCGGTACGTCGCCTTCCTCGAACTGCTCGTAGAACTGTTCGGCCAGGTTCAGCAGTCGCTGGCGTGCGTCGCCCTCGCCGTAGTTGGTGTCATCGTCTGTGCTCATACGTTGATCGTGAGTTTCTCCTCGTCGATTCCCTCAACAGCGATCTCGCTGTCGGTGTCGTCGTCGATACGATACTCCAGGCGTTCAGTGTCGCCGCTTGGGACCGTCGGCGACCACTTGAGATAGTACTCGCCGTCCATCTCGACGACGTCCGCGCCGTTGACATCCTGTGGCTCGGCGTCGAGAATCTCGGTCAGTTCGATGTCGGCGTTGCGATCGGCGTTGTTCTCGACGCTGATCGTCGCCGTGCCGTCCTCGGCGGTGCGCTCGACCAGGACATCGTTCATAATTCTGGCCAGCGCCTCGTCGATGTCCGGCTCCGTCTTGCCAGTCACCGAAGCCAGTTTCTCTGCCATCTCCGGCAAGATCGTCGCCAGTTTGTCCTGTTTTTCCCGGCGCTGTTGCATCGAGCGGCGCTTGTTGAGATAGCTTTTCAGGTCGCGGGCGGCCTCCCGGATCGCGAGTTCGATCTCACTTTCGATCTCGGGAACGTTCGCGACGGCGTCTTTCGATTCGCTGGTGAACGGCACGTTCGTCGAGGCGACGTGGACCATAATCACCGCGGGGCCGTTCGGGATGCCGCTCCCACCCGGCTGATCCAGGCCGTAGTTGCGCCAGTTGATCTGCTTGACTACGTCGGTGGTCGCACAGGCCCCACGCTGATAGACCAGCGGCACGCGGTTGGCAAAGCGCATCACATCGACCGAGCCGCCGCTTTCGAGCTCGCCGCCGTAGGCGATCCCGGCTTCGACGATAAAGGGATCGCCACCGTGGACTGCGGCGTCCCGTGTTGCGGCCGCATAGAAGTCCGCGCCGAACTCCTTCCGTAGCCCCGACAACACCAGATCCTCGGTGATCGGTGCGAGACACCCAGTCGGCGGCGACATAATGTCGGTCGCGCGCATCGCCTCCAGTAACTGCGAGGCACCGTCCCGGTCGTCGGCAATCGACGAGACCGTCGGCGGGTCGTCCGGCACTGTCACCATCACAGCCCAGACTGCATCGATCACGTTCTCGCGAGCAGTCTCACCGAACGTCGCGTCGTCGTACTCTTCGGTAGCGTCGGCGGCCCGGTCGACGTACGCGCGCAACTCCTCGCGTGTCAGTCGGTGCCGGCGGTCCTCGCTTCCGGTGAACTTCGTGGCTAGCCGTTCGGCCAACCCCTGGAGCGTCGCGTCGTCTTTCCGCGTGCTGGTCGCTTCGTCGATCAGCGTGTAGAGATCTGCGGTGATCGCGTCCGTGCGAGCCTCCTCCTCGTTGCCACCCAGCACCTGTGTCCAGGCAGCCTCAGTAGCCTTCTCCCGGACTGTCGAGCCGAAGGTCGTCTCAAACTCGGTCTCGATGGCTTGTGCTTTTTCATCGACGAGCGCTCGGAGCTGGTTGTACGCGATCCGGTCTCGATCGTCGACAGCCGCAGCGACTGCCGCCGCGAAGGCCTTCGTTGCCTCCTTGCCCTTGTTGGCGACTGCCCCGCGGACAGCCGCGCCAATATCCGCGTCTTCGTGGACCTGCGGCGGTCGCCAGGCCATCTCCCGGCCGAAATGGCGGTCCCGGAACCGGTCGACAACGCTGTCTGCGGTCTTTTGCCCGACGCGGGTGAACTCCTCCTGTAAGAACCCGGAAACCGAATACGAATCGGTCGCCTCCAGCATCTTCAACAGCGTCCCGAGTTCGACGCCGTGGGGATGCGGGCGGATCTCCTCGGTCTCGTCGGGAAGTTGGGCGTCCTCGGCGCGCTCGAACTTCGCCGGCTCGTCCAGGCTGGGCTCGACGAACTCGATACGAGCGTGGGGGTTGACCACGGCCGTCTGCTCGATGTATTCGTGGAGACTCTGGCGCGCGCGCATATTGGCTTCCATCTCCAGTTCGATGCGCGTGCCGTGTGGCCGGTCCCAGGTCGTCGTCTCGTCGACACTGATCTCCGGTTCGTTGGTGTCAGTGTCGATGATCAACTCGAAGTAGTGAGCCGCCTCGGAGCCTTTCGTCCGGGAGGTGATCCTGGCGGGCTTGCCGCTGGTGAGCTGTGCGTAGAGGACCGCAGCCGAGATTCCGATCCCCTGCTGACCCCGATTCTGTTCGCGCTTGTGAAATCTCGAACCGTACAATAGCTTCCCAAATACTTTCGGGAGCTGGTCTTTGGTAATCCCGGGGCCGTTGTCTTCGATGACCAGCCGGTAATAATCCCCCAGATCCTCGATCTCGACGTAGATGTCGGGGAAGATATCGGCTTCCTCACAGGCGTCGAGACTGTTATCGACGCCCTCTTTGACGGCTGTGACGAGTGCCCGGGCTCCCGAGTCGAACCCGAGCATATGCTTGTTCTTCTCGAAGAACTCGGCGATGGAGATCTGTCGCTGGCTCTCGGCCAGCTCCTCGGCGATCCCCGACTCGCCAA
>JBEQBN010000114.1:0-5002 GCA_041639775.1 Halapricum sp. | reverse complement strand
AGCTCGTCGAACGCCGCCAGCGTCGCCTCGGGCTCGTAGGTCCGTGACGGCCAGTGGACGTACAGCAGATCGAGGTAGTCCGTCCCGAGTCTATCGAGGCTCTCCTGTGTGGTTTCGAGGACATCCTCGTAGTCGAGGTTCGAGATCCAGACTTTCGTCGCGAGGAAGATTTCGTCTCGGTCGACGTCGGCAGCGGCGATCCCCTCGCCGACGGCGTCCTCGTTACCGTATGCCTGTGCCGTGTCGATGTGTCGATACCCCATCTCTAGGGCAGTGCGGACGCTTTCGGCACACTGATCGGGGTCCTCGTTTTCCCAGGTGCCGAGTCCGAGCATCGGCATACCCTTCGTGGACGGCACGCTCTCCGGTGTGAGTTCGCTTGCTGACATCAATTGCAATACGGGCTCTATCATTTAAGCGGTTCTGAAGCGTGGGCTTCGATACCACAGGGCGCGTGGATCCGTCAGATGATCGACAGCCGGGAGCGTCGGCCCGCTAGTATTTCGGCTCGGCCCCGACGCGCTCGTAGAACCGATCCATAAACGCGTCGCGATCGCGACGCCAGTCCGGGAAGTTCGCCGGCGTCTCGGGATACCGCTCGTAGATGGACTTGAGCTCGTCGGCCATCGCGTTGACCCGATAGGCGTCGGACAGCGTCCGCCAGTGACCGAACGTCGAGAGCGCCAGCCTGGCCTTTCCGAGCAGGCCCATCGAAGCCGTCCCCTCTTTCCCGAGTACGTCGATGAGTTGCTGGGCCGGCAGCGACGCGATGACGTCAGTCAGTTCGTCGATCGAGTGGGCCGTCCCGAAGATGTTGTACAGGTCCATCGCGGCGAAGCGCTTGCCGAAATCCGTCTGCACCCGGTGGTTGTACCTCCAGAGGGTCGCTTCGTCGATTGACTCTTCGACGACGGCGTCGGCAGCGATCTCCCCGGCCCAGTGACCGGCCTTCGCCGCGCCCGGGATGCCACCGCCCGTCGTCGGGTTGACGTGCGCAGCAGCGTCACCGACGGCCAAATACCCCGGCGCGACAGCCGAATCGTAGGGTCGCCGGGTCGGGAGCGCCGCCCCGAGTTTGTCCTCGACGGTCGCATTCGCGAACTCGGGTTTCGCTCCGAGATCCTCCCTAAGCGTCTCGACCAACTGCATCGGCTCCTCGGTCATCTGAAAGCCGAGCCCGACGTTGATCTCCCTCTCCGTCCGCGGGAAATACCACAGATAGCCCAGTTCCTCGGTCGGCTTGAACACCAGCGCGTCGTCGTAGTCGACCGGCTCGTCCACCGACAGGACCTCACGGTAGGCCGAACAGAAGTGCGTGTAATCGACGTTCGTATCGAAGGTCGCCGCTCCGAAGTCGGCCTTCTCTTGCAGGATCGACAGCGCACCGGCCGCGTCGATGGTCACCGGAGCCTCGTACCGCGTTTGTATCCCGTTTCGCGTCGCGACGACGCCATCGACGACGCCGTCGGACTGGATTACGTCCTGGACGACGGTGTCATACTGGATCGTCACGCCGGCGCTGTCGGTCTCTTCGAGCAGGACCTCGCCGTAGCGCTTGCGGTCGACGATCGCGCCGGACTGGCCGCCAAAGGAATACTCGATCCGTTCTCCGTCAGGGAGTTCGAACAGTGCACGCTCGATGCCGTCGTTGGTGAACGACTCCGCGCGGAGACGTTCGCGGTCGATCACGTCGGGGAACGTGTTCGCACCCTTGATTGCATCGCCACAGGCGATGTGTCCGGCCTCGGACTCGGATTTCCGTTCGAGGAGGACGACGTCAAGCCCCTCACGAGCGGCGGTCGTGGCGGCAAACGTCCCGCCGGTCCCACCCCCGACGACGATCACGTCGAACTGTTCGGTACGCATCGCTGGCTCGTTTTCCGTGACGTGGCAAAAGGCTGTCGTGAACGAACGATCAGGTGCTGGGAGTTTCTTCGAAGTCTAGCGGTGCATCGCGGTCTCGAAGTCGTCGAGCGCGTCGTCGCTCCCGGCGATAAGCAGTCGGTCGCCGTCGTCGATCTCGAAGTCGGCGTCGGGATCCGTGAGGAGTTCGCCGTCGCGTTCGACGGCGACCAGCACCGCGTCGGTCGGCCCGATCGGCGTCTCGGCCAGTGTCTGTCCCGCCAGCCGTTCGCCCTCGATCCGGAGGATCTGAACCTGTCTGTCATACGAGAGGAGATCCTCCTTGAGAACGTTCATCGCGATCAGACGGGCGCTGATGTCCGGCAGACTGAGCACGTAGTTCGCTCCGGCACGGCGAGCCTTCGACTGGATGTCCGAGTCGTTGACGCGTGCGACGATCTCCGTGTCGGACGTGAGGTTTCGCGCGAGGAGGATCGACAGGATCGCCTCGGCGTTGTTCCCGATCGCGACCACGTAGACGGCGGCGTCGCCGAGGTTTACGTTCCGAAGTACTTCCTCGTCGGTCACGTCGCCCTGAAGATCCACACCCTCGCGATCGACGCGGTCGATTAGTGTACAGTCAATCCCGGCACGTTCCAGTCGCCGCTGGACGGTCGAGCCGACCTCGCCGGCCCCGGCGATGACGACTCGACCGTCGGTGTCTGGTGCGTCCGGGAGACGGGTTTCGAGTGCTCGCAACTGCTCTTCCGGACCCGCGACGAGCACGGAGGTGTTCGCTTCGAGGGGCGTCTCTGGCGGCGGCGAGGGGACGAAATCGCCGTCGTCCCACAGTCCGAGCGCGGTCACGTCGGAGCCGTTGTCGAGGCCGGCGGTCTCGAGCGTCTCGCCACAGAACGGGCTGTCCTCAGTGATAGTCGTCTCGACGAGGGCGAACTCCGAGGAGATCGACAACACGTCGCTGATCCGCGGGTCGAACAGCGACCGGACCCGGCCGGCCAGCCGGTTCGCGAGCAGCCGACGCGGCATAAGAACCGTATCGGCACCGGCGTACTCGAGTGGATTCTGCAGCGACGGGTCCCGGACCTGCGCGACGACCTGGGCGTCGGTCGTCAGTTCCCGGACAGCGAGGACACAGTTAGCTACGTCTTCGCCGTCCGTATTGACGATTACTGTGCGGGCTCGGCCGACGTTCGCTCGTTCGAGCGCGCCCGATTCAGTCGGATCACCATAGACGACGTCAGTCCCGTTATCCGAGCGTTCGAGTGCAATCTCGGGATCCGCAGTGACGAGGACGTGTGGGACACCACGGGCGTCAAACTCTTCAAGTAGTCGGTCGGTCTGGCCGGTCCGGTCGCCCGCGATGGCGACGTGATCGACGAGGTTCGTCCGTTCGGGCGGGGTCGGTGTCAGTCGCTCTTCGAGGATCGGCTGGAAGACGTACGGGAGGACGATAAACAGGAGCAGGAACGTCGAAAGGTCCAGCGCGATGACCAGCACGTTCGTGAACGGCGTTTCCCAAGGCGAATCCGAGCCAAATCCCGTTCCAGTGAAGATTTCGACGACGACCTGTGTCGACTGGAAGTACGAGGGCGAACGTCCTTCGACGAGTACCAGCGTGTAGTGATACACGACCGAGGCAAGCACGACCAGCACGGCGACCGCTCCGATCGTCTGTACCGCCCGGCGCTGCCATCGCTTCATACGTTCCGGCGCGTACCGAGAGACTATACGTATTGTTGTCCGAAAGGACAAGCGTCTTTATCCGTCCGGGAGGAGTGACGGAAACGTATACGCTCGCTGAGGGCCATCTATGACAGGACCACTCCGTGCCACCGCCGGCTGGCTCGCCGGTCGCTCGAGGCTACCGACGGCCGTGCGGGCCGTCTTCGGCTACTACGGGCACACCGGCGCGTTCGATCTAGGCAGTCTGCGGCTGAAATCGACAGTCGACGATCGAACCGAGGCGATGGTCGAAGACGTGTTCACGCTCATCGAGTCCGAACTCGCCAGGGAGTTCGACGTCGAGTCCGTCACGTTCGAATACGACACGAAATTGCTATTGCCGGCCGAGTTAACACTGGGCTATCTCTACCGGCGCGCACAGCGTCGCGCTGACGGGACCGATCCGGTCGCCGGGAGTACCTGGGCCAGCCGAGTCGCAAACGCCGTCGGCGACGACGGCTATCGCACACCCGCTGATCCATCCGACGTAGGCGAGGCTCCCGCCAGCCCAGAGGCGATGGTCGATCGGGCGGAGTATCTGACGCGGATCGTCATCGAGGCACTGCTCGACGGCGATATGCGTGACGCCGTCAACGACGGCGAATACGAGGATTTCGAGGTCTCGATCCCCGTCGACAGCAACGAGCGCGCACGCGTCGCACGGGTCGCCCAGGAGACGCTCCAAGCCGACCTCGAAGGCCACCTCGAAGAGTTGCCGGACGAACTGACCGAGACCTACGAGTGGGCCGTCGACCTCTCGGAAGCCCATCAAGATCGCGACCCGCACTTCCGGGACCTGTACGAACGCGCCCGCCGCGGAGAGAGTGGCGCCGTCACGGCGATCGAATCGGAGTATCGGGACGCACCGTTCGACGCCGAGACGGACGTGTTCGGCGACGAACAGCACAACCTACCGTATCTCTGGACCCAGTATGCCAGGGTCGGCGTGATATACGATGCGATGATCGAGATGTACCGTGCGGTCGACTTGCCGATCGAAACGCCGTTCAAACGCTCGATTGTGCTGGCGATCATCGCCGCACAGATCTGGCTCGATGACGTTGATGACTACGGGGCGGATATGGAAGACGGACAACTCACACCCGTTACGGCCGAATACCTACTGGCCGACAGCGACCGCGAAGCCGCCCGACGCGTCCAGGAGATCACCGAGCAGTATCTCGATATTGCCCGATCTCACGCGGCCGAAACCGAGTCACCGCTGACGGGCATCGCCACGGAGTACATCTATCACTCCGGACATCCACACGTGCTACCTGGTACTGGGCAGTTGTGACAGCCCGATCGGTTTCGAACGATTTCTGGCAGGCTTTTATACTGACGCGCCCACTGGACCGATAATGGCACGGATTGAAGACATCGCACGCACGGCCGGGAAGTATTCGGCGATCGGGCG
>JBEQBN010000113.1:0-5030 GCA_041639775.1 Halapricum sp. | reverse complement strand
GTGTCAAGCGACGGCGACGAGATCACGGCCGAGCGCAAGTGGCGCCGGGTCCACGTGACGCCGATGGCCGAACCGATCGAGGTACCGTCTTCCGGGCGGTATCGGTGTTTCGTGACGCGCGAGGGCAACTGCAGGGAGCTCGAACGACAACTGCGACGCCGACAGCCGAACTACGACTGGGCGATTATGGGGATCGACGAGACCGGCGACTACGAGGTCTACACGACGAAAACGGGCAGGTAGCGGCGACTGCGGGCCGGTGACAACGTCCGAAGGCTGATCGTCAGGGTGCGAGCCGGTTTTTCCGATTTTTCATATGCTCGTTGTAGTACTCGAACGTGATCGGCGCCCACTCCTCGGCCAGGTCGAGGATCTGTTCAGTCATTTCCCGAATTTCCCACTGAGCGTCGGCAGCGGCCCGCATATCACCGATATGCATCAACATACGGGCGTTCATCGTCATCACGATGTTGACCTTCGTGCCGATCGGGAGGACAAAGCGGGCGTCCTCGGGCGGCATACCCAACTCAAGCAGGTCCTGATAGGACTCGACAGCATTGGCGACAGTGTCGGCGAAGATCTCCTCGCGCCGTTGGACGGTCTCCTCGTCGACGGGGCCGGTGTCTTGGTTGCGTCCGACCCAGTCGGGATCCGTGGCCGATGGGGGATAGACGACGAGTTCGCCCTCGCGGACCGCCTCAGGATCGACATCGTCAAAGGAGACGTACCGCATCGACTGGATGTCGAAGGTGACGTGGCGGTGGCGGGTGATCTGGGCCATACACGAGCGGCTGACGCCTTCGATGGCGAAGGTGGCGTGAGGATGCTCGAAGGGCCCGAAATGACCGTGCTCCAGCAAGTGCGTGATCAGCGTCGCCTGTTTGTCCGCAAGGGAGTCGCCGTCGATCGTCGACATAACCTCCTCGAAAGACTGGTCGGCGATGAACTCCGAGGCGTAGTCGTTGCGGGCCGCCTGGCAGATCAGTTCCTCGGGATCGTCGGTCGCATCGAGCAAACGAACGTCCATACCCACGTTCGATACCGGCGGGGAGATAATACCTGCTATCCAGTATGCACGGGGACACATCTCGAGACGGGCAGAACCGAAAGACTGGCTTTGTCGGGCCGTCCAGTACAGGTATGACCAGCGAGACAGACAAGGAGGTTGTCTCCGAACAGCGCCGATCGGAGCTCCTCGATCGGATCTCGAAACGCGGGGCGACGATCGGCGAGCAGATCCCCGAGGAGGTGACGATCGACGATCAGACGATCGCGCTGCGGTCGTTCGTCTGGGAGACCAAAAAACAGGGTGTCGTCCCGCCAGAGAAACGCGAGAGTGTCCAGCAAGTCCGCGCGACACTCAACCGCGAGCGCGATCGACTCAAGAGTCAGCTCCGAACGGAGGCAGTCTCACCCGACGAGGCCGAGGAACTGGCCGATACGATTGTCGGACTCGACCGGGCGATCTCCGCACTGAAAAGTCTCCGTGAGCCCGATCTCCAGCAACACACACACGAGGAATACGTCGAAAGCAATCGCCGATGGGTCAACTTCATCGACCAACTGGTGTAGGTCAGCGACCAACAGCTGAAGCCGGTGGGCTTCCGCGCTGTTACCGCTGTGACGGCTTTTACTTCACGAGCAGCGATCGACGACAGCGGGACACCCCGGGCGCTGGCCTCTACCGTCCAGTCTCCGTCGATCTCTCGGATTGTCGCCTCGTTTTCGATCGACAGAACACCTCTGACGTCTCGCTGGTAATAATCAAAGAGCAGCGCCTCCCGGGACTCGGCCGTCCGAGTTAACTCCAATCGGTCGCCCGCTTTGGGCGCCCCGTCGTACATCGCGGCCGCGAGTCCGTCGGCGGCGGCCTCGAACGTCCCGCTCAACGTTTTTCCGGTCGCTTCGACCGCGATGTCGGCCGTATGTGCCCGAAGTTCGGCGCTCATCGCTCTGTCTCGCGTTTCGGATCGGGACTGTCGTCTGCTACTTGCTCGATCACACTTGGATCGGCCGCACCGGGGAGGTCCTCGACTGACACGTCCTTGGTAGCATTTATTGCGACGCCGCTGGTCACCAGCGATCGCATCCCCGCCTCGACGCTCATATCGATGTCGTAGACTTTCTCGTCGTCGACGTGAATGACGAACCCACCCATCACGGGGTTGGGTGCCATTGGAAGATACAGCGTCGTCATCCCGTCGATCCCCGCTGCGTCTCGGATGTTCTGGGACGTTTCGGCGGTGACAAAGGCCACGCAGTACGATCCCTCGACTGGATATTCGACGAGTTTGACTTCACGGAAGCTCTGGACCTCACTGTCGAGCAACAGATCGCTCATCTCGTTGAAACTGTTGTAGACGGCTCCGATCCCCGGTATCGAGGTGACGGCACGGTCGAACGCTTGTTCGATCCGTCGCGAAGCGCTGCTCCGTTCGGTCGTGAACCCAACGATGAAGATGATCGCGAGCAGGGTCACCAGCGCGGCGAACTCCGAGGCGATATCGTTGTCCAGCCCCAGCCACCGAAGCAGTCGGGCGAGCGGTCCCACCGAATTGAGCAACAGGTTCATCGCGAAGTTGAGCACGAACAGCGTCACCAATATCGGGACGGTGATTGCTAGCCCGCTCACCATCGACGTCCGTAGCTGCTCGCGCAGGCCCTCCTCCGCTCGCTGTCCTGAATCGCCCCGCATCGGTTGTAGTCTCTCGATGGGGGCACAAAAATCGGTCGCCACGGGTGCAGTCGCCCGGCCACGAGATACGAACCGACCGCCAAGCGTTTTTCCGCTGGCGACTGACGGTGCTATATGGACGACCAGGACGCTGCCGACGCCACGGCTGGACGTGTTTATGACCCCGACAGCGATCACGCGTTCCCGGACGAGCGGGTCAACGACGTGCTTGAACGGATCGAAGACGACCGTGAGATTCAGGCGCTGCTGTCGGCCCAGAACGTCAATCCCGTGGCGCGCAAACGGTACAACGACCACGGACAGAAACACGTCTCGATCGTGCGCAACCGAGCGCTGTGGCTCTATGACCTGCTCAAACGCGGTGCCGTTCCATTTAACGGTGCGGCCGATCAGGACCTTGCGGAAGCCGACGAGGCAGTCATTGTCGCGCTCGCGGCGACGCTGCACGACATCGGCCATATCGTCCACCGCGACGAGCATCCATACTACTCGATTCCACTAGCTGGGGACGTTCTTGATCGATTTCTCCCGGAACTACCCTACTACGACATCGAGCAACGGGTCAGACTCAAAGGCGAGATCCTACACGCGATCCTCTGTCACGATACCGACGAGGAGCCACTCACGACCGAAGCCGGCGTTGTCAGGGTCGCCGACGCCCTCGATATGGAAAGTGGCCGGTCGCGGATTCCCTACGAACACGGTGGCCGCGGGATCAACACGGTCTCCAGCCAGGCCATCGAAACGGTTCGCCTGCAGGAAGGCGTCGACAGTCCGGTACTTGTCGAGATTGAGATGAACAACGCCGCCGGTGTCTACCAGGTTGATAACCTCCTCAAGGCGAAACTACGCGGCTCAGGGCTGGAAGACGACATTCGGATCGTTGCGGTCAACACCCATCAGGAGGGCGATCGGATCGTCGAGCGGATCGAGTTGTGAGCGGGGTCGGTTCCATAGACGCCGTCGGGGTGGCGTCAGAACGCTTTTGATCGTCGGGATGGATCGTTTCGCTGTGACCGAGGCAACTGTCCTGACGATTGGTGGTGCGAAAGGCGGCGCTGGCAAGACCGTCACAGCGATCAACGTCGCCTCAGCGTTGCGATCGGCCGGCTTCTCGGTCGCGCTCGTGGACGCCGATCTCGGTACGACAAACGTCGCCGACGTGCTCGGACTCGAGATCGAGACCTCGATTCACGAGGTGTTGGCCGGGGAAGCCGACACCGAGGAAGCGATCGTGACCACCGACACCGGACTGGATGTCCTGTCCGGTGGCGACTCGATTGCGTACCTGACCGAGGCCGATCCGGCCGAACTGCGAACGGTGATCGACGCTCTCTCCCCCGAGTACGACACCGTAATCGTCGACACCGGGACCGGTCTGAGCCACGAGGTCCTGGTTCCGTTCGGACTTGCCGACGGCGTCGCCCTCGTCTCGACACCCAAAGACACCTCGATTGTCGACACGCGCAAGACCGCCGAAGTCGTCGAGAAGGTCGATGGAACGTTGCTGGGCGTCGTCGTCAACCGCCTGACCGACGAGACTGATCTCGATCGCGTCCGCGAGCAGATCGAACTGCCGCTGCTGGAGCTGCTGCCTAACGATCCGGGAGCCAGCAAGACCGAACCAGTCGTGATGGAGGCGTCCGACACTGACCTCGCCAAAGCCTACCGACAACTCGCGACGACGCTGCACCGACAGACCTCACGTGACGAGTGACCTTTCTTTCTGGCCGCGCTGGCGGCACGTCGACGGCGATGGCAATCTTTGAGTGAACGTCCATCGGAATGTCTGCAATGACGTTTTTCGACCGACTGGCCGAGCGTATCGCGACCGTCGACAGCGTCGTCTCGGTGGGGCTGGATCCGGATCCGGATCGCCTCCCCGAACACGTCGCCGACGCCGACCTGCCGCGCTTCCAGTTCAACCGTCGGATCATCGACGCGACCCACGAGTATGCAGCCTGTTACAAGCCCAACGCGGCCTTCTATGAGGGTGCGGACGGCTGGGCTGCGCTTGCGGAGACGATCGCCTACGCGCACGGCAAGGGCGTGCCAGTCCTGCTCGACGCAAAACGCGGCGATATCGGGAACACGGCCCGCCAGTACGCCGACACCCTCGACCCGGAGGGCTTGGACGCCGACGCGATTACCGTCAACCCGTATATGGGTCGCGATTCCCTGGAGCCGTTCCTCCAGCGTGAAGACAAGGGCGTGTTCGTCCTCTGTCGGACTTCCAACCCCGGCGGCGCGGATCTGCAGGACCTGGAACTGTCCTCGGGGGAGCCGCTCTACGAGCGCGTTGCCGCGCTCGCGGACCGCTGGAACGCGAACGGCA
>JBEQBN010000112.1:0-5031 GCA_041639775.1 Halapricum sp. | reverse complement strand
CGAGTCTCCGCCTCGACGAGCGTCCGTAGCGTATCACGGACAATGGCATTGATGCGTTCGAGCCGTTCGAGACGCTCGTTTTGATCTTCGAGCTGTGCCGTGTACTCCTGTAGCTGTTCGTTCTGCTCGGCCGTCCGGAGTGCGGCCGTAACATTCCGGGCGAGTGTGCTGAGAAACGCCATATCGAACGGCGTCTCCTCGTTCCCGCTCGGGCTGTCAGCGACGATCACTCCGTAATCGCCGACCGGCACGACAACGTCTGTTCCAGCCGTATCGGTGTCATCGGTCCCAACCTGCAGCGGTTCCAGTTCCTCGTCGCCTCGAACAAATCCCTCCCAAACCGGGCCGTCGCCGGGGCGGATCGGGCCGTCGTCCCGAGCAGGCCGGTCCGTTGACGACGCGGCACGGACGAGTCCGCCGACGTCTTCGTCCCACCGGTAGAACGTCACCGAGAGCGTCGTCGCCTGTTGAAGCGACTGGACCACCAGCGTGGGGATTTCGTCGGTCGAATCAGCCTCAAACAGCGTCCGCGTGGCCGCGTGCAGCGCTTGCAACTGCTCGCGGCGGTGGCGACGTGCGAACAACGCAGCCACTTGCTGGACAAGCACGCGGACGAACGCCAGCCGCAAGTCCGAGAACGGCCGTTCCCGGGGCTCGGAATCGACAAAACAGAGCGTGCCGCGCAACTCTCCCTCGACGAAAAAAGGCGCACCGACATACGAGTCGAAGCCGAACCGGCGGTAGGCCGGATCGTCGTCCAGCCCTTGTTTGGTGGCGTCGTATATGCTGACGACTGACTGTGATGCGGTCACCTTTCGACAAAACGTCTCCGCAAGCGAGAGTCGCTGACCCTTCTGGAGCGAGGTAGTATCGCCCACGACTCGCGAGAGTTCGACAGTGTCGTCCTCGATATTCGTGAGATAGCCTACCGAGAGCCCGACGCGCTCGCGGCCGACTTCAAGTAACGCGTCGATCCTCTCGTCGAACGGTCGGTCAGTGTCAACGACGATATCGTGCAGGTCACGCAGCGCCTGTTCGTTACGTTCCAACTGGCGCTGTCGCCGGTAAGTCGACGTAATGTCAAGCAGTGCGCCACGGACAGAGACGACAGTATCGTCTTCGATCACCGGCTCACCGACCACGCGGACCCGCCGGACTGATTCCTCGCGGACGATGCGTACCCGGTAATCGAAGCCAACACCGAATTCCAACGCCCGGTTGACGGCGCGCTCGATTCGGTCGCGGTCGTCAGGATGATACACAGCTAGCCCATCATTGAGCGCGATCGTTCCTTCCGGCGGCAAACCACTGATCCGCCGTGTCTGTGCTGTCAAGTGAATCGTATCGGATCCGTGATCGTATTCCCACGCACCGACATCGGCGAGTCGCTGAGCACGCGCGAGCAGGTCACGGTGCTGTTCGAGTTCGCGCTCGCGTTCGAGTCGATCCAGTGCCACTGTTGCACTGCGGGCCAGGATCCTGATCAAGTCGCGTTCGTGGGCAGTGAACTGTCGAGCGGTGCCTCGGGCGATTGAGACGATCCCGTGGCTACCCAGCGTCCCGATCAGTGCCGTCTCGACGGGGATATCAGCCGCCAACTCCTCCGGCTGAAGATCTGAGAGCACCTGAGGGGCCGTGTTCTGGAAGGCGTGCCAGACTCGGTCGCCCTGCTCGTGGACGAACGGTGGCTCACCGGCGTCCCCGAGGAGTCGCCACAGCCTGTCTGTCGCTTCTTGTAACTGCAACGCATCGTCGGACTCGTTTAGGTACCAGACCGACGCCAGCTCAGCCTCAAATGCGTCCGCGGCCGCTTCGAGGACGATTGTCGCGATCTCGGACGCAGAAGTAGCCTCCATACACTGCTGTGTGGCGTCGTTGATCCGTTCGAGCGATTGTGTCTGGGCTCGTCCGTCAGATGTCGCCCCCACCTTCGCCCTTCCGCTGTCGTCGGCAGTTCGTGCAAGGAGACTCCGGATGGCCTCGGCTATTGTCCCCTCAGTAGCCGGACCAGGTACGCGTGCGACAGTCTTGCCGTCAACGACGGCCGAAACTGCCTCGCTGTCGTCCGCTCCGACCACGAGAACGGGAAGGGTCGGAGCACGCTGGCGGACCGCCGCGAGCAGCTCCAAGCCACTGAACGGGTCAATGTCTGGCTCACAAACGACACAGTCGAACGGATGCTCCTCGAGTAACTCGATAGCAGAGAGGGGCGTATCTTCAACTATCGCTTCCGCGTCGATCGCTCGCTCGATACGAGGTGCCAACTCAGTCCGTTGGGTGACGACGAGCAACCGTGGGCGATCATCGGCGTATGCGTTTCTGTCCCGATAAGTCATCGGAATTTCGCCATCATTCGCGTATATTCGGGCCGAATGGTTCTAAAGATATTGTTGTTGTCCACACTGCATTCGCCACCGTGGCCTCGTCAGTCCAACAATTGAACCCATAGAAAACCGAAAAATGGTATCAGATGGTATTTCAGGGAGAAATTTAAATACTTGGCCACCATTAATAGTTATGTAGCGATGACAGACGACCCCCAATCGGCGTTCCCGGCCCGCTTCGCTGTAGCTAGACGGGCCGCCGCGAGGACGGTCTGGGTGCCGGGAGCGGTGACTGATGTAGTGGTTACACAACACGCAATGTGTACAGCCATACCACTCAGATCGCTATCCGCACCAGCGGCGTGCACAACTCGCAGTCGGAGTAGCAGTCACAGCGGTATCCCCAACCGCGAACGCGAAGCGGTCAGCAGAGTCGAAAACGACCTCGGTCAGCTGTCATCGCTCCCCAGCGGAGCCACTGATTACAATGACTAACGACACCAATCCGATCGAAGCGATGTTTGACCTGTCCCGCGAAACGATGCGATACAGCCAACAAATGATGGAAGATTCGGTCCGACTGCCGGCCGAACTAGCTAACGAAATGAGTGATGTCGCGACAGACCACGCTGACAGCCACACCCAGGCGATCGAAGCAGGCCAAGACATCATCAATGACATCCTCGATTCGTTAGAAGCGGCCTCACCAGCCGACGGTGAGGAGTTCGATGCCGTCCGCTCGGCTGTCAACGACGGATTCGAGAACGTCATTGCACAGCACGAGAACGCGGCTGAGGCCGTCGAAACGACAGCCGACGCCAGTGTCGAGACCTACGAAGCGGCCGTCGAAGAGAGCTTGGACGTCTTCGAAGCCCAGTTGGACACAGTCGTCGGTGCCAGCGAGGACTTCGAGGGCCAGACCCTGGAGGCGTACGAACAACTGTTCGAACAGTACGAAACCCTCCAGAACACTGTCGAGGAGCAACTCGATGAGGTGCCGGACGCCCTCGAAGCGCGGATGACTGACTTCGAGTCGGCGTTTGCCGACCAACTTGAACGATACCGATCGCAGATCGACGACCTCACCGCCCAGGTCGAGGAATTACAGACCGACATCACGTCCGAGGAGTAGTCGGCCCAGTTTTTCGGCCTGGTTACCTTGTGAGTGCGGTATGTACCACTTGTGGTGAGTACTGTCAGTGTGTGGCTAGCGATAACACGAATGACGAAATATGGAATACTATATATATCCGAGCGCGTCTTCGATCCGGCCGAGTTCCGGGCCGGTCGTGTCCTCTCCGGCGACGTAGCCCGCGTCGTTGGCGAGCAACCCGGAGCCGACCAGCGGGCCGCCGTAGTTGACTGTCCCGATATCGGCCGGGACGCCGAACAGTTCCTCCAGCGCGTCGAGCTCGCCATCGGTCGCTTTCGGGTGGGCGAGCACGCCCGCGTTCGTGACGACGGCGGCAGTCCCGACGGTGTCGACACCGGCGATGACGCCGCGCTCGACGGGCACATCCAGCGCGTCTTTGACCGCCAGCACAGCCTCACGCGAGAGGTCGGGATGGACGTACGCGCCGGCGTCGTTCGCGAGGACGACGTTGCCGGCGGCGTTGATCCGGCCCGGCAACTCGACGATCGGTCGATCGAGTTCGTCCGCGATCCGGTCACGTTCTCGGCCGGTGATGCGGCTACTGACCAACAGTCCGTTTTCGTTGCCGGTCGCCAGCGCGCCGACCGTTCCCGATCCGCCGACAGTCGTCTCGATGGGCGACACCGAAAGCGAGTCGCTGATCGTCGCGACGAGATCCGCGTCGAGGTCCGGCCGGATCAGCAAACAGTCGTCAGTGGCGCGGGCGAATACACCGACGTACGACGATCCGGAGAATGCAGCGCGGGGCACGCTCTACTCGGCCGGTTCGGCCTCGACGACCGCCTCGCCTTCCTCCTCGAAGCGAGCGGCCCGGACCCGAAGCTTGCTCGGCGGCTTCGACCGGCTGCGCGACCAGACTGCCTCGTTCAACGACGGGTCTAGTCGGACGGCGTCTTCCGGGACGGCGAACTGCTTTGCGAGGTGCTCACGCATAATCGCCATCGCCTTGTCCGCACGCTCCTGTTTCGGTGCTGCCTTCGCGTCGCGAAGCGGGACCGTGACGACCCGCTCCTCGAAATCACTCGCACTCATTATTCGTCAGTATCGCTGCGCCGCCAGTGGCGTCGCTTGGGGTTTCGCTGCACGTCCCGGTCGGTCTTCATAACGACCCACGCGGGCACGCGACTGTTCTGTCGTTCGAGCTTCGACAGGCGCTTTTTCTTGCCTTTGGATTTCTTACTCATAGTATCAGTCTCTTCCGTGTGGCTGCTTAAATGTGTGTTCCTTCTCGGTCGGTCCGACGACATCTTGCGACCAGACAGCGAATGTCAGCAGGAGTAGACGACACGCAAATGCGTCTTTCGGGCGTTTGCGTTGAAGGCGCCTCTGTGGCAGCTTCTTCGGCAAACACGTCGAAAACTCACTGCGTTCGTTTTCGGGCCGTCGCTTCGTCAGCGCCGGCTTACGCCGTCGCTTCGTCAGCGAACACGTCGTCGTACTCGCCGGAATCGATCCGCTCTTTGAACTCGCGAGGGTTCTCGCCTTCGATGGTCACACCCAGCGAGGTACAGGTTCCGACGACCTCCTTGGCGGCGCCTTTCAGGTCGTATGCCA
>JBEQBN010000111.1:0-5034 GCA_041639775.1 Halapricum sp. | reverse complement strand
CGAAATGACAAACCGTATGCCACTCCAATCTGAACGGACATCTGTATGGACGTACAGTCCGTCTCCGAACTCGATCCGGCGAAGCGACGCGCCCTGTTCGAACGCGATGCGGGGCTTGCAGAGATCCGCGATGACGTCGCGGAAATCGTCCATCGCGTCCGTGACGAGGGCGACGTCGCACTCCGGGAGTACTGTCGGAAGTTCGACGATGTCGAGGTGGGCAACTTCGACATCACGGACGATGCCGAGCGGGCCTACGAGTCGATCGACGACGACGTCCGCGAGGCCATCGAGACGGCCGCCGACAACATCCGGGAGTTCCATCAGCGCCAGGTCCCCGAGGACTGGTCCTACGAGACCGGCGGTCGGGAACTCGGTCGCCGGTTCTACCCGCTTGATAGTGCGGGGGTCTATGCCCCAGGTGGCACGGCGGCGTACCCTTCCAGCGCACTGATGGGGATCGTCCCGGCGAAGGCGGCCGGCGTCGAACACGTCGTCGCCGTGACGCCGCCGGCCGAGCAGATCAACCCGGTCACGCTCGCAGCGATCCACGCTGGCGGTGCCGACGCCGTCTACCAAGTTGGCGGCGCGCAGGCGATCAGTGCGATGGCCTACGGGACCGAGTCGATCGACAGCGTCGATGTCATTGTCGGCCCCGGAAATCGATGGGTAACAGCCGCAAAGGCAGAGGTCCGCGGCGACGTGAAGATCGATATGCTCGCCGGTCCAAGCGAAGTGCTCGTGCTCGCCGACGATAGCGCGGACCCGAGGCGACTGGCCGCCGAGACGATCGCACAGGCCGAACACGACCCACACGCGGCCGTCGTAGCCGTCACTGACGACTCGGAACTTGCCGACGCTGTCCTCGAGGAGATCGAAAGACAGGCCAGCGAACGCGAGCGCGAAGACATCATCCGGGACGCCCTGGACAACGAAGCCAGCGGCGTGTTCGTCGCGCGTTCGATGAGCGAGGCGGCGCTGTTCGCCGATCAGTTCGCGCCCGAGCACATCTACATCGAAGCTGCAGACGAAGACGCGTTGCTCGACCGGATTGAAAACTACGGGAGTGCCTTCCTCGGACCCCACTCACCGGTTGCAGCCGGTGATTACGCCAGCGGGACGAACCACGTGCTCCCGACTGACGCGCAGGCGCGACTCGCTAGTGGCCTGTCAGTCGATACGTTCGTGCGATCGGCGACTGTCCAGCGACTCTCCGAAGACGGACTGTCCAAGCTACGGGAGACGGTCACTACGCTCGCCGATCGCGAAGGGCTGGAAGCCCACGCCCACAGCGTTGCGGTCCGTTTCGAAAAGGATTGAGTCGCGACTACCCTTCTAATTCGAACGCGACGACAGCTTCGGCCTGATACTCGCGATCCTCGGCCGTCGCGAGTTCGACCCCGAACTCTTCGACTTCGACCCACTGGATGTTCTCGAGAGTCGCTTCGGCACGTTCGATCGCGTCGTCGACCGCGTCCTCGAAACTCTCTGTGCTCGTCCCGATCAACGTAATTTTCTTGAATACCATTGGAGTCACCTGCTAGCATAGCCCCTACAGACTATGCATCGTACGCAAATTATCCTGGAAAACCGATATAGTTAACGACTGCTACGGCCTTGCTGTCGTTGGCACTCGGCGAAAAATTGTAGGCGGCTGTGCTTACTCGTTGTTCAGCAGGTCCTGCGTCACGGCGGCCAACTCGGAGATGTCGGCTTCAACAAGACGGTCGTCACCGAACTTCAGGCGCAATCGTGGCCGTCCAACGTCTATCGGCACCTTCTCAGTGTCGATCAGTCCCTGGTCTTCCAGTTGTGTTTTCGTTCGTGAGAACGTCGCTTTACTCGCGAGGCCGATGTCCTCGCCCCATTTGCTGATGTCGTACAGCAACTCGCCGTTTTTCGCAGCGACGAGAAGGCTAATTGTCACTTCATCGAGTCCGTCACCGTTGCCGCGAGCGGTCTCAAGAGAGTCGAGCATTCCGTCGAAATCGGCTCTGACGGTGTCACCGATGTCTCGTTCGAGCGTCTCTCGAACGCGGGAAATCGGCGGTGTCCGAAGCTTGAACCGTTTGGCAACTTCCCACTGGCCAGTGTAGTGTTCGTACGCGTCAGTGACGAACCCATCGTCAGTCGTCGTGAGGCCGGCAATCTGGGACCCAGCGGTCGCGAGTGACACGACGGAATCAGTCGAGATCAATAGTGAATTCACTGGCGGATCTTCAAGCACCCGCAGCGTCAGCGAATCCGATTCGATTAGGTCGGCTGCTGCGCTTGCAACCAGGAAGTCGTCCATTACGTCCTTGAGCGTCCGTTCCTCGGCAAGTACGTTGACGACAGGTTCCTGTTCGAACTCTCGCATTGCTGTGACGAGTGCGCGCACTGTCTCGTGGGACGGGTTGACGACGACGAACTCTTCGGCGTCCGAGAGCGTCGTCTCAAGTATACTTCCAACGTCCGACTCGAGGAGGTTTTGGCTGACCATATTGTATAACTACAAACTATCCCAGTGCATTTAATTGTATCGACGTTGTTGGTTTTATTTCATTAAAATGTAAGGACAACGCCCTAGCAGCCACACATTGTTATACCCTTGTCCCTCTTGAATGCCACGATAGTGGACGAATACCGCCGATTTCGACGTAGACAGACGGCTGCTATCTGCCATTCGCACAATGATATTTGTTCTTATGTTTTTGTCGCCTCCGCGCTTCACGATTGATATTGTTGCTGAACACGTCTCGCTGCCTACTACGAATCCGCTGGGGAAGACTAACAGAAGTAAGTGAGCTACCGCTGCCTACTCGCCGCCTTCTGCGGCTTCCTATGCAAGGAAGAGCTTACCGCTGCTATCAGCCCAACGCAGCGGAACGGATGCCGGCCGCAGGTCCCCAGAACAGGGCGACAGTCACAATGGGCAGTCCCGAGTGGTCGGTCAGCCAGACACACCACTCGGCAGATCGGTCAGTCATTGCCTCCTCGGAGTCGGACGCACTCCCGAACAGTGGCCGCCAGCCCACGCCTCGCGTGGGATCGACCCTTTAGGGGTGGTCCGTCGTAATCTCTGTAGTGTGACTGTCGGCTTCCCGCTACACTGTCGTGGCCGGCAGTCGTACCTGAACGCTGGCCGGCAACGCGACTCATCGGTACGACAAATGAGCCCGCCACGATACGTGCGCAGTACCATCACCCCCCGGGTGACCATGCGGTTGAGACTTATCGCACTCGCCATATTATATCTACCGGTTGTGCGGCGCGCGGACGGCTATCGACGTCAGTCCGATGGCCGTCCAGTCGCAACCAGACAGGTAGATTATTATCCGACCAGCCGTCAATCACGAATATGGACTACGACGCGGTACAAGCGATTGATCCGGACGTTGCAGCGGCTCTCTCAGGCGAAGTCAAGCGGCAAAACAACACGCTAGCGATGATTGCCAGCGAGAACCACGTCAGCGAGGCTGTGCTCGAAGCTCAAAGCTCCGTGTTGACGAACAAATACGCGGAGGGGTATCCTGGCGAACGGTACTACGGTGGCTGTGAGTACGCCGACGAGATCGAACAGTTGGCAATCGAGCGCGCCAAAGAGCTGTGGGGCGCCGATCACGTCAACGTCCAGCCCCACTCGGGCAGCCAGGCCAATATGGGCGTCTACCTAGCGATGCTCGAACCTGGCGACAAGATCCTCTCGCTGGATCTCACCCACGGCGGCCATCTCTCCCATGGCCATCCCGCAAACTTCGCCGGCCAGGTCTACGAGGTCGAACAGTACGAGGTTGACGCCGAGACGGGCTATCTCGACTACGAGGGGCTCCGCGAGCACGCTGAGGCGTTCGAGCCGGACATCATCGTCTCAGGTTACTCCGCGTACCCCCGTGAGATTGACTTCGAGCGCATTCAGGCGGCGGCCGACGCCGTCGGTGCGTATCACCTTGCTGATATTGCACACATCACTGGACTGGTCGCTGCTGGCGTACACGAATCGCCCGTCGGCGTCGCCGACTTCGTCACCGGTTCGACCCACAAGACGATTCGGTCGGGCCGCGGTGGGATTATTATGTGTGACGAGGAGTACGCCGACGATATCGACTCGGCGGTGTTCCCCGGCAGTCAGGGCGGCCCCCTGATGCACAACGTCGCCGGCAAGGCCGTCGGTTTCAAAGAAGCACTGGAGCCCGCGTTCGAGGAGTACGCCGAACAGACGGTCGCGAACGCACAAGCACTTGCCGATCAACTCCGAGACCACGGGCTTGAGTTGGTCTCGGGCGGCACCGACAACCACCTCGTATTGATCGATCTGCGTCCCTCACACCCGGACACGACCGGCAAAGACGTCGAGGAAGCCCTTGAGGAGGCAGGAATCGTGCTCAACGCCAACACTGTGCCCGGCGAAACGCGCTCGGCGTTCAACCCCTCCGGGATCCGTGCCGGGACGCCCGCACTGACGACCCGCGGTTTCGACGAGGACGCCATCCGGGAGGTTGCGGATCTGATCTACGAGATCGTCGATGCGCCCGACGACGAGGACGTCATCGCCGAGGTCAGCGATCGCGTGACGGAACTCACCGACGAGTTCCCGCTGTACGACGACGGACAACCGCTGTACGAGTGATAGCCGTCCGACAGTGAAAGGAGTCACCGATGGAATCTACCACAGTCACCCGCACAGTCGAAGCCTCACCCGACGCAGTTCGGGACGTCCTCGGGGAACTCGAGCCGTTTATGCGAGCCTCGGGGTTCGACGAGGTTGATGTCGACGGCGACCGAATTGAGGTCTCGAAGGCTCTCGGTTTGTTGCGGATCTCGCTGACGCTTCGAGTCTACGAGGAAGCCGGCGCGGCACTGGCCTACGAGCAGACTGACGGGATCTTCGAATCGATGGCGACGACGTATGCACTGTCCGAACAGGATAGTCACACGGCGGTCACTGCCCGGACGGAGTTCGCGCTCGACGCGCCCGGCGGCTCGATCCTCGACGGGACGGTCGTTCGGCGCCAGCGCCGAACGGAGCTAGAGGCGCAGCTCGACTTCCTGGAA
>JBEQBN010000110.1:0-5094 GCA_041639775.1 Halapricum sp. | reverse complement strand
TAGAAGCCCTCGGCGGTGAGCTGCTCGCGGACCGTCAGGTCGTCCCAGGACTCGGCGGCGTCGACGTCATCGGCAAGCTCGTCCGTCGCGGTCAACAGCGCCTCGATCGTCCCGCTGTCCTCGTCGGGATCGAGAGCCAGTTCCGAGAGCGCATCGACGGCGGCTTCGAGTCGTTCGGCCGGCTCCCCGTCGTCAATCTCCCCGTCGATCTCGTCGCCGATCGCGTCCAGGAACGTCGCCACGGCGTTCGCAAGGTCAGCGTCCCCGTCCTCGGTCCAGCGGGTCCCCTCGATCGTCGAGACGGCGTCCTCGACCGCGCCGATGACGTCGTCCAGATAGGGGCCGCGCTGTTCGTCTACGTCCCCGCGGAGGTCGTCGATCCGGTCGTCGAGTGCGTCGGTCGGATCGTCCTCGTCTTCGTCGTCCGGTTCGGGCAACTCGGCGGCGTCGAGTGCCTCGGCGGTCGCGTCCAGCGTCGCCTCGATCTCGTCGAGGTCGGCCTCGGTCTCGGCGGCCTCGAGTGACTCGGCTACCGAGTCCAAACGCGACTCGAACTCCTCGAGGTCGGTCGGTGCCGCCTCGTCGTCCGGCTCGTCCCCGTTGCTCATACCCGAGTTTGTGGGTGTCTCGGGCAAGAGCGTTTCCCTTCCGGCCACCGTGGGCGCCGTCACCGCGACCGCGGATACAGCATCGGCGCGAACAATAGATACGCCAGCGCCGCCGCGAGCAGGGCTCGCGGGAACACGCGCGCGAATGCGAGCGGTGCGAGTACAGCCCCGGCCTGTACCACTCCCATCGCTAGTGCGTCCCGCTCGCTCAGCTCCGGATACTCGATCGAGGTGATCATCAGATAGACGAAGACGCCGATCGCGCCGAGCAAGAGCGCGGGATCGGTGACGCCGGAGAGATACGCCGCCGCCAGGACTGTCGCCGCCAGCGTCGTCTGGACGCCTCGGGTGGTCCGATCGTCCAGATCGTAGGCGGTGTACATCCCCAGCCTGACGACCGCCGCTGCGACGTACAACGCCGGAATTGCCAGCGCTGTGAGTTCCGGCACCGATAGACTCGTGAGCCCAAGTTCCCACGACTGGCCGGCGATCGCGTAGACGAATACCGCGGGCGCGACGCCGAAGGACGCGACGTCGGCCAGCGAGTCGACGTACTCGCCGACCTGGGTGCTCCCGTGAACCCGCGCGAGGACGCCGTCGAGGCCGTCGGCGATCGCCGCTAGCAGGATGAGCTGTGCCGCGAGCCCCGGATCGGTCATCGCGGTCACGGCAGCGGTAAAGCCCAGCGCCGCGTTGGCGACGGTCACGATGTCGGCCGCGCCGAGGCGACCGAGAAATCGGGGCCGGAGCTGCATACCCGTCTTCTCGCCGAGGGTCGCCTTAGTCCGTTCGATCTCGGGGTGTTCCACCGGCTGGTGTCGGGCGTCGAATATCTCTCCCGAGGTCTCTTTACTACCGAGCCCCGACGGATGGGTATGAAGCGACGGGCGTTTCTCGCGACCGGCGCAGCGACGCTGGCCGGCGGCTGCACTGCCCTGGGGTCGGGCGGAAGTGAGTACGACATTGGTATGACCTCGATGGCCTTCGAGCCGGCGACGCTGGCAGTCGAGGCCGGCACGGCAGTCGTCTGGCGGAACACGAATTCACGTGCCCACACCGTCACGGCCTACGAGGAGGGGATTCCCGATGGCGCCGAGTACTTCGCGACTGGCGGGTTCGACAGCGAAGCTGCGGCTCGCGAACAGTGGTACGAGAACGGCGACGGCAACCTCTTCGGCGGCGAGACGTTCAGCTACACAGTCGAGGTGCCCGGGACCTACGAGTATTTCTGTATTCCTCACGAGGGCGGCGGGATGGTCGGCACGATCGAAGTGACCGAGTAACCACTCAGCCATCCGGTGACAATTTGGCAATCCGTCTCTGCCGTGGTGTCGCAAACAGTCGCCGAAACGCCGGTGAAAACCGTTATTCCTCGACGTCGACGCTGGTCTCCTCTTCGGCGGCGACCTCTTCGGGTCGGGCGACCAGTCGGGCCTTCTGGATCTCGACGCGGCGCAGCGGGTAGATCGTCTTGGCCTCGTTGTAGATCGCCGAGGAGAGTCGCCCCTCGACGACGCTGTCGATGAGGTCCTCGAAGGTGTGATCGACGGCGGTCTCCTCGACCATATCGATCATCGTGCGACGAATGGCCTTCTCCTGGCTCTCGTCGGCGCTTTTGGTCGTGAGCGCGACGGGCTGGATCTGGACGCGGTAGTCGTCGGTCGTCAGGACCGTGATGAACGCCTCGATCTTCGAGGAGCCACGGCGGACGAGACTCCGCATATAATCACGGGTGAGTTCGTGCTTGATGAACTCGGTGTATGCGGTGTCACTGCCGACGTCGTTGATCTTGAAGGTCAGCTTGGTGTTGTTCTCGCTGGCGTCACTGCGGAGTTCGCCCAGCGTGGTCTCTATCTGTCGGTCGTAGAGCTGTTCGACTTCTGCAGCCGGTGTCGAACCGAGTTCCTCCCGCCCGAACTGCTCGGGGGCGAGGACGGTATACCACCGTTTCTGCTGTTTCTGCTTGGATACGGATCGTTCGCTCATATGTTAGTGTTGGTGTCGTTGTCGGTCATACACTGTGCTGCGACGTGGAGATTGACGACGTAATCGTCCGCCGTCGAATGTAGTCCACCTGTCGTCTCCCGCGTCATTTCCGTCTCGATTTCCTGCCCGTTGAGGTCGGTCGCCATCTCGTCGGTGTTGTCCGGCCGAACCGATGCCGCGATCGCCTTGGAGTCGTCGTGGGTCGTCCGGACGACGAGCGTTCGCGTCACGTCTGGGTCGGGCTGACTCACGTCTGGATCGCCTCCCTGACGGCCGTGATCACGTCGGCGGTTTCTGCCTCGACGGTCGCGACCGCGCGCCGACGGGTTCCGAACGCGATTCCCTTGCCCAGCCGATCGATCGTGCCCTCGAAGACAGCCGCCAGATCGACCTCGGCGTCGGGCGTCGCGGCCGCGGCGGCCCGTCCGTCGGTCAACGCGAGCACGACTGGTTCGGGCGACCGAACGTCTCGAAGCAGTCGTGCGACCGTCTCGACGGGCACGTCGCCGTCGTCGCGGGCGACGAACAACCCGTCGTATCGGCCGGTCGTCGCGGCCTCGATCGCGGCGTGTGCGCTCCGGGCGTGGCGTCGCCAGGCATCGAGTGCGGCCTCGCGAACGTCGTGGCCCAGCGCCAGCGCGACGGCGGTCCCGGGATCCTCTCGGACTGTGGCTTCGAGCACGTCGGCGTAGCCGCCGACTGTCTCGAATGGGCCGCCCTCGTATGGCCGGAGCGCGGCGCCGATCGTCTCGGCGGCTCGCTCGCTCGGACTGTCGTCGAGAACGGTCAGCGCGACCATCGAGGCGACGCGTCGGTCGTAGTCGTCGGCCTCGTCGTCGATCGTCGCCAGCGCGTCGGCGACCGCTCCGGGATCGCCCGAGAACGGCGCGTGCGTCAGGGTCGTGTGTGCCAGTCCGTCCGCGAGATCGTCGGTCGGCACGGCGACGCCGGGTCGCCGTTCGAGGCCGGCTCTCTCGGCGAGGTCGGTCGTCGGCGCGCCGGCCATATGGGAGCCGGCCAACGCGAGCATCGGGTCGGCGCTCTCGGCGTCGAGTTCGCGTGCGGCCTCGAAGGCGGCCCCGCTGGCCGAGCCGACACCCGACAGCGAGAGGTCGCCGTCGGTTCCGGTCGGGCCGATCGCGACGGTCAGGTCAGTATCGGTCGCGCGGTCGGCGCTCGTCCAGGGACGTGCGACGGTCACCTGGAACGGGATGGAGTTCCCCTCAAGCGCGCGAGCGAGGAGTCCGGCCCCGGCCAGCGAGTCGGCGTCGGCACCGGCGACGAGCCGAACGAACTCGGCGGTCGCCAGCCTGCCAGCGATATCGCTAGCCTGAGGGGCGTCCTCGCGGGAGCGACCGGTGGTGGACATCTACTCGAGGTACTCTTTGGCGACGTCGTAGCTGTATGTGAACTCCTCGTCGAGTTCGTCGCCGCGGTAGTAATTGACTAGGCGGCGAATCTTTGACTCGGTGTTCTGTAGGGCGCGCTTGTTCTGGTGGTCGCCGGGGTGCTCGTCCATATGCTCACGCAGGCGGACGGCACGCTCAAAGAGGTTGTAGAGGTCCTCGGGGAGCTCCGGTTCGGCGTCGTTTTCCTCGAGGATCTCGGTGATCTTCTTGCCAGTCGCGAGCTTGACGTCCGGCACCGGCGTGCCCTGGACGCCCTCGTCGCGCAGTTGCAGCCCGATCTCGCTCGGGTTGAGGCCGTCTTCGGCCAGCTCGACGACGCGCTCTTCGATCGCGTCTTCGTCTACGTCACTCCACTCCGGGGGTTCGTCTGCCACAGGCTTGTCCGAACTGGACGAGCCGCGGCGGCGTGTATGCATTCGTGCCATTGTTCTGATTGGAACGACACTGACCGCTTCCCGTGTGGCGTCACCATTGCTCGCGCGTCAGCAGCAGATACTGCACTCGGCGCGTGACGCCGGACACGTCCGCAATCCCGAGCCGCCCAATCGGACGGCGTGTCAGATTTGCGGTCGTGTGTTCCCGTCTTCCTCTTCGTGGGCGGCCACTAAACGGTTTCTGTTCGCCTTGCAGGCCCCTACTCGAACATCCCGGTGGACATGTACCGTTCGCCGCTGTCCCAGAAGACCGTTACCACAAGCGGCGGGTCCTCGCTGTCGGCCGCGTCCGGATCGGCGAGCCGCTCGGCGACCTGCCGGGCGACGACGCCCATCGCGCCGGAGGACTGGCCGACGAGGATCCCCTCCTCGCGGGCGAGCCGCCGACACTCCGCCTCAGCGTCCTCGACGGCGACGGTTTCGAGTTCGTCAATCAATTCCGTATCGAGGATCTCGCTGACGAAGCCCGGCCCCATCCCCTGGAAGTCGTCGTCGCCGGCCTCGCCAGTCGCGAGTACGGCGTTGTCTTCCGGTTCGACGCCCACGATCGTCACTTCGGGGAACACCTCCCGAAGCCGTCGACCCGTCCCGGTAATCGTCCCGCCGGTGCCGATCCCCGCGACGAAGGCGTCGACCGTCCGGTCGCCGACCTGTTCG
>JBEQBN010000109.1:0-5099 GCA_041639775.1 Halapricum sp. | reverse complement strand
GGCCGAGGAGGCGGCGGACAACCCCGACGTCGCCGTCGCGACTGTCGAGGAGGGACAGGCGTACGTGCATACGATCGCCCAGTACGGGACCGAAGAACGCGCAAGCATTGCCGGACCGACCGGGAAAGGCGAGTACGCCCGCTCGCGTGCGGAACTGTTCGAGGAGTTGGCCGCCGTTCTGAACCGTCTCGACGTGGACGCGATCGTCCTCGCCGGCCCGGGCTTCACGAAACAGGACGCCCTGGAGCACATCGAGGACGCTGCCCCGGAACTGGCCGAATCGATCACGACCGTCGATACCAGCGCCGTCGGTGATCGGGGCGTCCACGAGGTGCTCAAGCGCGGCGCGGTCGAGGACATCCAGCAGCAGACTCGGATCGCAGCCGAGGCCGAACTGATCGACGAGCTGACCGAGCGGATCGCGACCGGCGAGGAGGTCGCCTACGGCCCCGATCAGGTCGCCGAAGCGGCTGACTTCGGCGCGATCGAGCACCTGCTCGTCCTCGATAACCGACTCCGTTCCGAACGATCCGGCGAGGGCGAGTGGGACATCGACGTCGATCGGATCATCGAGACGACCGAACAGAAAGGCGGTGACGTGACGGTCTTCTCCGGCGAGTTCGACCCCGGTCAGCAGCTGGCAAATCTCGGCGGGATCGCCGCGCTCTTGCGGTACCGGATCTCGTGAGCGCGATATCGGGGCTGACCGAAACGATTTTGACCCTATACGGTGATATCAGAGTAATTGGGAATCGTCTCGGAATAAATGTCATTCGAAGAACAGCCGGATTTCGCCCGGCAAGTCGCGGACCTCAACAATTACGGTCAAGCCCTCAACAGCTGTGAGACCGTTGACGAAGTCGTTTCACTCACGCTCGAGGCGGTATCGCTGTTGTTCGATTTCGCCTCAACGACGTTTATTGAGGTTCGAGCGGGCGAACCGGAGATCATCGAGAGCACGAACCCATCACTTTCGGCGGGAGAGAAGCCCAGTTCGGTCGCACTCAGAGCCGTCGAGACCGGTGAGACAACGGTCGAAACAGGTGATGGAGCACGCGTTAGTGACGATTCGAGCGTCAAGACAGCACTGGCGGTTCCGGCGACGATCGTCAACGACGTGGTGGTCGTTCTCGTCGTCAGGACGACGGCTGAGGAAAACGTGGGCGACAGTTACGCAACTCCTCTGGAAATTCTTGCGTCACACGCCGCGACCGCGATTAGTAACATTCGGTCTCACCAGGAACTCGAACGGGCACGGACGGATCTGGAAAAGCGCAAGGAGATGATCGAACTGTACGATCGGTTGCTGCGCCACGACCTCGGGAACGACCTCCAGGTCATTGCCGGGTTCGCTGATATCCTCGCGGACGAACTCGACGGTGAACACGAACGCTACGCCGAAAAGATCCACCGCGCGGCAGAGAGTTCGAGTGACCTGATCCAGCGTGTCGGCGACCTCGTGTCGACACTCGAGGCCGAAGAGGAACCCGAACCGCGCGCACTCAAGAGCGTGCTTACATCCGTCGTCGGCAACGTCCGATCGCAATACGAATCACTGACAATCGAGTTCGAGCCCGCTGAATTCGAGTATCGCGTCTACGGCGGGGACTTGCTCGACTCGGTCTTTCAGAACATCCTGTCGAACGCGGCCGTCCACAACGACGGCGACGTTACAGTCTCGATGTACGTCGAGGAGACCGCTTCTGGCGTTACCGTCGGGATGGCTGACGACGGCAGCGGGATCCCCGAGGCAGTCCGCGACGAACTATTCGAGATGGGTCAAAAGGGGCCAGACAGCAGCGGGACGGGACTGGGATTAGGATTTGTGCGTGCATTGATCGAATCGTACGGTGGTTCGGTTGCGGCGACCGACAGCGAGTCCGGCGGTGCCGAGTTCAAAGTGACGCTCCAGCGTGTCTGACCGGCGACTTATACTGGTGGCTATACCATTTCGAAATGATCTGGCACGCCGTCGTGCCAGATATCTTTACGAACGTATAGCCACCAGTATTACCCCAGATCGATCGTCAGCCCGTCGGCGGCGAACCGTACGTCTCCGTCGTAGTACTCCCCGATCGACTCGAGCATCTCTTCGTGGTGTCCGTCTGTATGTGGATAAAGGTGTGTGAGATAGAGCCGGTCGAACGTGACACCCGCAGCCGCCAGCGTCTGGCCGAGCTGTCTGGGTGTCGCGTGTGTGTCGGTCTCGACGCGATCGGGGTACGAACAGTCGTGAGCAAGCACATCGGCGCCTTCGGCGAACGCGAACAGCTCCCGCGTCGCTGTGGTATCCCCACTGAATACGAACGTCGCGTCCGTTGCTGGATGGGTAAGCCGGTATGCGAAACACTGCTTTGAGTGTCTGGTCTCGATTGCCCGGCCGTCGAATCCGGCCAGTGAGAACGGCTCCCCGGTCAGGTCTCTGACTGCGAGATCGATCCGACCGTCGAGATAATCGTGAACGTCAAGCAGGTCGTCGACAAGCGTCGAGGTGCCCGGCGGGCCGGCGACTGCAAGGGAGTCAGCTCCAGCGAGCCAGCGGGCTTTCAACAACGCCAGCAGGTCCGAGACGTGATCGAGATGATGATGTGTCAAGAGGACAGTATCGACACCTTCGTAGCCAACCGCTGTCTGCTGGAGGGCGTGCAGGATACCGCTCCCGCAGTCGATCAACAGCCGGTCTGATCCCGACTCGACAAGCAATCCAGTCTGGACACGATCACCTGTCGGCAGTGCACTCCCTGTCCCGAGAAACGTCACCTTCATACCCGTCATATCTCGGCGGCCGTGAAAAGACATAGTGGTCAACGATGCCGTACTGCTCCCTATGTCGAGGGCAACCCTTGTTGAATGTTACCAAACGGTTCCTCAAGGTTTAACAGGTAACCGACCGACTATTGTGATGGAGGAATTTCAATGAGCGAACATTCCGAACCCGAACTGCCGCCACTCCCGTACGACTACGATGCCCTCGAACCGCACCTCGACGAGCAGGTGCTCGAATGGCACCACGACACCCATCATCAGGGGTATGTCAACGGCCTCGATAGCGCCGAGAAGACCCTTGCGGAGAACCGCGAGGCCGGCGACTTTGGCTCCTCGGGAGCCGCCATTCGCAACGTGACCCACAACGGTAGCGGGCACTACCTGCACACGCTGTTCTGGGAGAACATGGATCCCAACGGCGGCGGCGAGCCAGACGGTGACCTCCGCGAGCGAATCGAAGAGGACTTCGGGTCGTATGAAGGCTGGAAGGGTGAGTTCAAGGCCGCTGCGGGCGCCGCCGGTGGCTGGGCACTGCTGGTATATGATCCGGTCGCAAAGCAACTTCGGAACCTTGTTGTCGATAAACACGATCAGGGCGCGCTGTGGGGCTCCCATCCGGTTCTGGCGCTAGACGTCTGGGAACACTCCTACTACTACGATTACGGCCCGGACCGCGGTAGCTTCATTGACGCGTTCTTCGAGGTCGTCGACTGGGACAAGGTCGCCCAGGAATACGAGAAGGTCGTCGGTCGCATCGAGTAAGTCGGACTGAACTACCACTGTTTTTTGCAGACGATCAGCGACGCGGGTCCGATAGCTGTGTATTATACGTTGAACAGGCGCAATACCACGGCCTTCAGGCCGTTGACGAGACGCGAAGCGTCTCGTTCGCACACCAGAAATCTCCGATTTCCGGGGACGTGGATACGCGCCGTCACTCTGGGTAACAGACCACCGTTCGAACTCCTGCTCTGAGTTTCACACAGTAACATTTAAGTAACAAATAGACTTACAATATAGTAGGAATCAGTCGGAATAGAGCGGATTCCGACCCGTCCTACGGAGGCGGCCTGTCCGCCCCAAACAATGAGACAGTATCCGGAACCAGTCCGGTGAACGGTTGGTTCCTATAATGAGCCAGCGCGGTGCCGGACTGCCCGCACACATCACACAAAGTAACTCCGAGTCCGTTGAAGTCTGCCGGACTCCCCGAGGCAAAACCAACTCTGGGAGTCCGAATATGACCGAAGATAGGAGTACCGGGGGCTTGGCACTCCCAGCAGTCCCACCCGGTTTAGACCGCGAACACCCTGCTCAGATTCGGACTGACTGGGTGTTCGGTGGGGTTGTTAAACCTGAAACTCCCAAACGTGGTCGGGATTCCTCCGCGTCGTCGGGCTACGCCCGACTGCCTGGGAGAGCTTCGCTCTCCCTCTGTTTACGCGGAGGAGGATGTCAACATCTGCTGGCTGCTCGGACACGACGGACAAGATTCATACACCGGGCTGTGTAATCGAATGATAATGTCGCTGCTGCCCTCCAGGCCGGATACGTCGTCCGCTGACGCCGAGCCACGGGTGATCGGCGTCGACAGTGACGACGCCGACGACGTGATCTCCGCGCTGTCTTCCGGGACGGCCAGAGAACTGCTGGCCGAACTGCACGAGGAACCCGCGCCCCCCTCGGAACTGGCCGATCGGGTAGACACGTCGCTGCAGAACGCGCAGTACCACCTCGAAAAGCTCCAGTCGGCCGGTGCGGTGTCGGTCGTCGATACGGCCTACTCCGCGAAGGGTCGGGAGATGGACGTCTACGCCCCTGCTGACAAGCCACTGGTCATCTTCGCCGGTGACGAGAAGGGGACGACAGGACTCAAGGCGGCCCTGTCGCGCCTGCTCGGCGGGGTCGGGCTGCTCGGGATCGGGAGCCTCGCTGTTCAGCGACTGTACGGCGACGGTGGAACGGTCGGGGATACCAACAGTGTCTCGACCGGCGCTGGGACCCCGACACCGGACGGGACCGCCGGTTCACAGTCCAGTGGGGTGATCGAGATGTTTCCCGTTGAGGAGGGACCGACGACGGCCGAAGTGACCTCCGAAACGATCGACGAGTCGGCCGTGACGTTCGGTGCGAATGGAACGTACACGTATACCGGCAACGTGACCGATGTCGTCACCAACGAAACGCTGGTGAACGCGACCGACAGCGGGTCCCTATATTTCGTCGACCGCAACGGGACGAAATACGTACTCGACGTTGCGAACGCGACGACCCCGAATATGACCGATACGGCGAACACGGGGGTCGACACGACAGCAACGACCATTGCCCAG
>JBEQBN010000108.1:0-5123 GCA_041639775.1 Halapricum sp. | reverse complement strand
CCGAATACGTCGTCAACGCGACCGGTGCCTGGGCCGAAGCACTCGCTGATATGGCCGATCTCGACGTCGCAATGCGGCCAACGCGTGGGGTGATGCTCTCGGTTGAATACGACGGTCTCGGCCCGGTCTTGAACCGGGCTCGTGATCCCGACGACGGGGATATCATCGTCCCACACGAGGGTGAGGTAGTCTTGGGGACGACCAGCGTCGAAGTCGACGATCCAGACGAGTACTCGCGTGAAGACTGGGAGATCGAGCGCACTGTCGAGGAATGTGCGGCAATGTTGCCGTCAGTCGCCGACGCCTCGGCGGTTCGCACGTGGTGGGGCGTTCGCCCGCTGTATGCGCCTGACGAGGACGAACGGGGTGGCCGCGGGATCTCGCGAGGCTTTTTCCGACTTGACCACGCTGAGGACGGCGTCGAGAACGCGGTCAGCGTCGTCGGAGGAAAACTGACCACCTACCGACAAATGGCTGAATCGACGGCCGACCTTGTCTGTGAACGACTCGGTATCGACGGTGAGTGTCTAACGGCCGACCGATCGTTGCCCGGGAGCGACGATCCCAAACGCCTCGATGAGTTCGTCGCAGAATTCGACGCACAGGGTGAAACCGATGCGGGCGTCGTCGGGCAGCACTGACTGACTGAATCCCGATATTTCTCGCGTCTAAGCGATCGCGCTCGTACTAAAACACATTTTTAGATAGATTCTATCCCCGCTCATCCATCAGGAATCGTCCCCGTCCCATAGCTGAGTTACCCGTGTTCGAAGTCGCCGCAGATCGTGACCGATCGGGCCCACCACCAGCAGTGCGAGTGCTGCCTCGGCCGTTTCGTTCGATCCGACAGCCGTATCGCTGCCACCGACCGCGATCCAGACCACCAGTGCGATAGTCGAAAGGATTACAGCGTACTTGACGCCAGATACCAGGTTGACATCCCTAATATAGCCTGCGATAAACGATGAAAGGATTGCCTGGAGTGTCACTGCATGGAAAAACAGCATCGACAACGGCCCCAGCGAGTCAACTGAGAACTGGCCACCCTGTGCGCCGCTACCGGACGATGCCGATTCCAGTCCTTGCATCGTATCCAAGAACTGCATCTTCAGCAGTGCAATTACGCCCAGTAGCGTCAGATAGGTCATTATGATGATGACGACCTGCATCCGCGTGCGGGACTTGCGATCGCGTTCAATATCGTCCTGGTTCTCGCTTGCTTGTGCCGCCGTCGAGAGGACGTCCTGGATCTGGCTGGAGGCCTCTTGGGCTTCACTGATCAGTTTCACTGTCCGCGCCATCCGTGGGACGTGGAATTTGTTGTTGAACTCCCGAAGACTCTGCTTGAGGCTTGTCCCATAGTTCGTCTTTGCGTGGATCGTATCGAACTCATCGGACAACCGACCCGTCGAGGTATCGGCAACCACGTTGATCGACTCTAGCAACGTCATACCGGTGTCGTTGGCGCTGGCGAGCTTGCGAAGGTTCTCCGATAGTTTCCCGATGACGGACGTTCGGTATCGCTGGTTCCATTCGTAGAAAATAGCCAGTGGAATGAAATTGATATACATCGGCAGGTAGACCCAGAAAAACGTCTGTTGGATCGGATCCTCGGCCATCGCCGAGAAAAATCCCGTGCTGTCGGCCGTCTGGAACGGGAACGGCAGTGCCGCCCACCCGGCGACGATTGACAGGCCAACCACGAGCAGCGATATTGGGACCGTTAGTCCAAGTACGTACAGTGGATTGTCCCGGAAGAAGATGTGGGGCTGTCGAACGATTTCCTTGACCTGATAGGATCCCTCCCTGTTTTTCACTCGGTCGAATATGCCGTATTCTCCCGTAAACTGCTCGACCAGGCCAAGATTGAGGACGCCGGATTTCGTCGGCTGGGCGTCTTCACTACGCGTCGCATCGAGGTACCCGTTACCGACAGTATCCTGTGTCACCGTCGATACCAACACTAAGAAAGCCATACTTGTCAGAGGGATCAGCCCGTAGACAGTCCCGTACATCAGCATCGGGTTCCCGTTGCCCATCATATTCATAATAACCAGAATGATGATCAAAAGCAGCGGGAACAGCGAGATCGTCATATACATCTCGCCGAATAGCTCCAGTGTCTCCAGAAGTTTCTGCTGTTCCTGCTTGGCAGTCCGCATATGCTTGTTTTTCTGATCCTCCAGGAAACTCGTCATATCACCGCCGGAGTTGATGATCGAGAGCATATCAGTCAGAAACTGACTGAGTTCATCGCTCGGTGTTTGCAACGCCTGGTTGCGGATCGCCGTCCGATAGTCAGTGTCGAAGTATTCGGTCTCGAGGACGATCGACTGGAACTCCTGGGCAACTTCACCGTAGGTGTCCTCGGCCGCGGCCATCGCCTCGAGAATTTCCAGTTGGTTGAGCCCACCGACCGACAGGGCATACATAAACGAAATCGAATCCGAGAGTAACACGTTGATCTCTCGCTTGCGGGCGTTCGACCGAAAGTACGGGATCGACACCAGCGATCCGAAACCAATGATGAACCCGATCGCACCGAAGAACAGCCCCGTTACGAGAATGATCGCCGGGAACTTCAGCGTGTTCACGAGCTGGTTGTACTGACCCATATCGATCCCGAGGATGAGCCACTCTTCTGGCAGTAACATCGACACGATGAGATAGCCAAGGAGCGAACCGACCAGCCACAGCGCAAACCCCGAGATGACGCCGACCGCGAGCGCACGCGAAAGAAACATTTCGACGTTGTCTGCCATTCGTGCCTCAGCGAGTTTGTCTTCGACGTTGGCGACGAAATCGCCCTCCTCGTCGAACAGCCACTGATACAGTGGATAAAACGTATCTCCGAGCGTGCTGGAACGTCCGAGCGTCGCTTTCGAGCGGGTGTCAAGACTCATTCTTCTTGAGACGCCTCCGCGCCGGCTTTGGGCACGAACTGGCCGAAGTCAGTTTCCCCCTCCATTTTGCTGTCGACCTCAATGTCGTCGTCTGGTTTGACGCCGGTGAGCGCTTCGACGATGTCCGAAGCTTCTTCCGACCGGAGCTGGCTGAATAGCGGACCCGCATTGTCGAGGATCTCGCCAGCCTCTTCGAGTATTTCCTCGCCCGGATCAGGGCGGGGGACGAGTTCTTCTTTCTCGCTGTCGACCTCGATCTGCACGGACTCCATCTCCCGCAGATCCTCGAGGCTTCGCTCGAGCTGGTCGTTGGCGATCAACGTCATAATCGTGTCCGGATCGTTGATGAACGCCTGCAGCGTCGCGGCGACTTCCGTGTAGGTGTTGAGATTCTGCTCGATAAGATACGCTAGCACGACCTTGCGCTTGAATAGCTCCTCGTCTAACCGGTCTTGACCCCACCCGCGGTCGAACTTGATCTCCTCTAAGGTGTTTGAGTTCCCCATCTGGATGAACTGATCTGTATCGGCCTGCCACTGGTAAACGTCTCGGACATTAATTTCGTCGTTCTCGGGCGTGTACTCGTTGATCTCAGTTAGTGTCTTATTGCGGCGAACCTTTGACCCATCGACGCGGGTCTGGGTCTGAATGCTCACCAGATCTAACGCGGTGAACAGCGTCTTTGAGACGTTGATCGGATCAGTCGTGAACCGCTTGATGACCTCGCCCACAGAGTCGGCGTGGAACGTCGTATAGGTCGTGTGACCAGTTGACATTACCTGAAACAGTGTTCGACCCTCCTCACCACGAACCTCACCCATAACGATGTAGTCGGGACGCTGGCGCAGTGCGGCCTCAAGCAGATCAAACTCGTCGATATCACCGGTATCGTCCTGGCCGAAAGACGGGCGAGTGACGCTTGCGACCCAGTTGCGCTGTGGCAACTCGACTTCGCGAGTGTCTTCAATGGAGACGATTTTTGAGTTGCTCGGAATGAACAGTGAAATAGCGTTTAGGCTGGTCGTCTTCCCGGAAGCGGTACCGCCGGCGAAGATCATCGATTTGTTGTTTTCAATACACAGCCAGAGAAACGCCATTTCATCGAGCGAGAAGGTATTCCAGTTGATCAGGTCGATTGGCGTAAACGGGACGTCTTTGAACTGTCGGATGGTATAATTTGTCCCGTGATCTGAGACTTCTTTGCCGAGCGTAAGCTGAGCGCGCGAACCGTCCGGGAGGGTTGCGTCGACCTGTGGCTGGCGTTTGGAAATACCTTTGCCTGAGCGCTGGGCGAGTTTCACGACGAAGTCATCCAGTTCCGACTCACCGTGCTCGACGTTTGAAATGATGTTCTCATACTCGGTGTGATAGACGAACACCCTGGAGTTATACCCGTCACAGGAGATGTCCTCGACATTGATGTCGTGTTTGATCGGGTCGATTTTCGCATAGCCGATGAAGTCACGCTTGAGATAGTACAGCAACTTCTCGACTTGGTACTCGGTGAGTGTTTTCGGGTCGTCAGCGAGTACGGCCGGTTCCGGGCGCGTTTTGATCCCCTCGAGCTCACCCGAAGACGTCTCAATGTCGATGTCCATCCCGAGAAACTTCTTCAATTTTCCAATCTGGCCGATGTCGGTGGTAGTTGAACCGCTGTAGAGGTCGTATCGTTCGAGCAGCTTTTCAGTTTCGCGCTGGATCACGTTCGCACGTTCCGCCTGTGATCCGTCGACAGAGACTTCGTCATCGGCGTATTTGATCGCCGTTCGGAGCTTTCGTGCGAGAAAGTCACGGAGACTCCCTTCAATCGTATTCAAGTACGGCTGAATGACGTAGTATTTCCGTTCGTTTTCCTTTTGAGAGTGGAAGACGATCGCACACGCATAGGGTTTGTTCACCCAGTAGCGCTCGACCTCATCGAAATGGCGTTTTTTCTCCATCGGGACGGCCTTCTCCAGATCATAGCGGTTGACGACCGTCGTATGGCCCTCCGGAGTCGAGAAGAAGTCGTCCTCATCGAGGTCCTCGTTGACGTCAACGGTTCGCTCATCGACGAGCGATTTGAGTGTCTCGGCGTCGTCTTTTGCGCCGCTGAGCCGCGGTTCGGTCTCTTCCGGGTCGAATCCGAGATATTCCTCGGGCTTGAATGGAATCTTGTTGCCGTCGCCGTCACGCGGGGGCTCGTCATCACTCTCGTAGTAGTACTCTCGCTTGAAGTGC
>JBEQBN010000107.1:0-5131 GCA_041639775.1 Halapricum sp. | reverse complement strand
AACTCGCGCCGCTGTTTTACGAGCAGGGCTTCGAGATGCACCTCCAGGCACGCGGTGGGTCCCCGTCCGGGGAGTACGCCATCGTCGCCAGCGAGCGGTCGATCGGGATCGACGGGATCCCTTGGAAGAACGTCGCGCTCGCACTTGCGACGGTCCTCACGACGCTGTACGCCGGGACGGTCTGGTATCACATCGACGTGGCTGCGAACCCACTGCACGCCCTGCGGGCCTGGCCGTTCTCGCTGGCGATCCTGACGATCCTCGGCGTCCACGAGTCTGGCCACTACATCACCAGCCGGATCCACCGCGTCGACGCCAGCCTGCCGTATTTCATCCCGATCCCGCCACCCTTCGGGACCGCCGGGGCGATCATCCGGATGCGCGGGCGAATGCCCAGTCGGAAGGCGCTGTTGGACATCGGCGCGTCCGGGCCGCTTGCGGGAATCGTGGCGACGGTCGTTGTGACGGTGATCGGGCTGTCGCTCGATCCTATCACAGTCCCTCGATCGATCGCAACGAGCGACGCGGCCCGAATCGAGTTCGCCGAGCCGCTGTTGCTTCGTGGGCTCGCGTGGCTGACCGGGCAGCCGCTGTCCTATGCCGATCCGACAAAGCAGTTGCACCCGGTGGTCTTCGCCGGCTGGCTCGGGATGCTGGTGACCTTTCTGAACCTCCTGCCAGTCGGGCAACTCGATGGGGGCCACGTCGTGCGCGCGCTGCTTGGGCGTCGCCAGGAGACCGTCGCGGCTGCGATTCCGGCTGTGCTGTTCGGGTTCGCCGGCATCCTGCTGCTCCGGGGTGACGTCTCGATCGAAGCGGGCATCTGGATTGTCTGGGGCGTTTTCACGGCTGTTCTGGCATTTTTCGGCCCGGCCGTGCCAATGCGTGAGGAGCCGCTTGATCGTAAACGACAGGCGATCGGCCTACTCACGTTCGTCGTCGGGGCACTCTGTTTTATGCCGGTTCCGTTCCGGATCGTCGTCTGACGGGGTCAGTGCTGGTGGGTGTATCCCCGATCCGGTAGAGGCTGGCCGTCGAGTGTGACTCGGTCGTCGCTGACAGTCCCGATCCGAGTCAGCGTGACCGGCGAGGCGTCCTTGGCCGCAGCGAGTTTTGATTCGGGGACCGTACAGACGAGTTCGAAGTCCTCGCCGAAGAACGCGCCGAGCTCGAGCCGCTCGTCCGGGCCGACGACCGCATCGACGGCCCCGTCGATCGGGAGTGGCGTTTCGACGGCCATCCCGCAGTCACTGGCCTCAGCAAGTTGGTGCAGCGACCGGGCCAGTCCGTCGCTTGAGTCCATCATCGCGCTAGCGTGGGTGGCCAGCGCGTGCCCGGCGTCGATCCGGGGCCGAAAGCGGAACAGTTCGTTCGCTCGAGTGGTCTCGCCGCGATCGAAGTATCGGAGTGCTGCGGCGCTGCGCCCGAGTGTCCCAGTGACACAGACGGCATCACCGGGTTCGGCCCCTGACCGAAACACAGGGTCGTCGGTTCGGCCGACGGCGGCCGTCGCGACGGTGAACTCCGCGTGGTCGTCGAGGTCGCCGCCGACGTACTCGGTGTCGACCGCCTCACAGACGTCTCGTGCCCCGTCGACGAACGCCAGGATCTCCTCCTGCTCGAAGGCGGAGGCACCGTAGACCGCGACAGCACCCGTCGGGTCAGCCCCCATCGCAGCCAGATCCGAAAGCGACGCGCCGACAGACCGCCAACCAGCGGTATACCGGCTCGTTCCCGGCGGGAAGTCCGTCGTCTCGTGTAGCATATCGATCGTCACGGCCAGCCCGTCGATCACAGCTGCGTCGTCGCCCGCACGCGAGAGGCGATCAGCGAGCAGCCCCAGCATCGTCCGCTCGTCCATATTGTCAGTTGCGTCTCGGGGGCAAAAGCACCGGCGATCGGGACCTCGATTCGGAGGGTTAAAGCCGCCGTCGGGCGTGGACCCGGTAGTATGAACGGCGACCGATGGGCGACGGCGTTGCTCTTCGGGCTGGCGCTCGTGGTCCTAGGCGGGCTCGTCTGGCTCGCCGGCGTCGACGAGACGCTCACCGCGCTTTCTCGGGCCCGTCCGCCGATCGTTGCGGTCGTCGTCACCCTCGCAGTCACGTGGCTCGTCTCCTGGGGACTGTCACTGCACGTTGTCCTCGGCGCGCTGGGTTCGCCCGTTTCCGCCCCGACGGCCGTGCTGGTGTTCACGGCGGCGATGTTCTCGAACAATATCACGCCCTTCGGCCAGGCGGGTGGCGAGCCGGTCAGCGCGATACTCATTTCGGAAGCCGCAGACAGTGAATACGAGACCGGGCTAGCCGCAATCGCGAGCGTAGACACACTTCATTTCGTGCCGTCAATCGGGATGGCGCTGACCGGAATCGCGCTCGTGGCGATGCAAGCAGCGTCGATTTCTCGTGACCTATACTTCTCGGTCGCGGTGCTCGCAGGGCTGTTCACGCTTGTCGTCGGGATCGCAACGCTGGTCTATCACTACCACCACCGGCTTGAGAAAGCGGTCACAACGGCTGTCACGCCGCTCGTCCAGCTCGTATCGAGAGTAATCCCCGGTCGGAACCAACCCGACCGTGCGGCCGTCGCCTACCGGATCGGTGGTTTCTTCGAGTCGATCGATCGGATCGGAACCGAACGACGCGCACTCGTGCTCGCGGGTGGCTTCTCGACGCTCGGGTGGCTCACCCTCGCCGTCACGTTGTGGACCTCTGTCACTGCAGTCGGAGCGTCGATCCCGCTGGCTGCCGCGCTTATCGCAGTTCCAGTCGGCCTGATAGCCGGTGCGACGCCGCTGCCCGGTGGCTCCGGAGCGATCGAGACTGCCATCGCGGCCATTCTGGTTTCACTGACTGCCATCTCCAATGGCAGTGCCGTCGCCGCCGTGCTCATCTACCGGCTCGCGACCTACTGGTTGCCGACAGTCGTCGGTGGACTCGTCGCGGCCGGACTCGGTGCCCACAGCGCACGCCAACGGACCTCATAGCTGATTGACGGACAGGCCGATTGCGTCGGTGGGTTTTAGGATCAGTGTCGAGAGGAACCTGGTATGGGCGATCAACTCCAAGTACTACAGAACGCCTTCGAAGACAACGGTTACGACGTACTCGACATCACGCAAAACCGGACACAAATCCGGGTTGTCCTAGCCGAGGATCGTGCCGACGCCGAACAGCTTCGTTCGATCACGGACCGCGTCTTCGACGCCTCCGAACTGCTCGGCGTGAACGTGACGACTGAATCAGTTGACGGCCACGACGGCACGAACACGGTCGTCTCGTGTCGGATCCGGTCGTCGGCCTGACTGCTGACCGAGGGGCGGCTCGTGGGGACTCGAGGGAGTGAATGTCGCGGGATGTCGTGACGATTATCCGCCTGAAGCCGTGGGCTTCCTCGGAGACGAGGTTCACGCAGGTACTATTATGCAGGTGACCGAACGGCCAGTATGGACCTACGACTGGACGGCAACGTGGCACTCTGTACGGCAGCGACCAGTGGGCTCGGACTCGCCAGCGCCGAGGCACTGGCTCGCGAGGGGTGTGACGTCGCTGTCTGTGGCACGACTGACGAACACATCGAAGCGGCACGCGAACACTTGCAGTCTGTCGGTGACGGCGATGTGTTGGCCGTCCGAACCGACATCACCGATCCCGATGCGGTCGAGGCGTTCGTCGAGGCGACCGTCGAGGAGTTCGGCCGGCTGGACCACGTCGTCACGAGCGCGGGCGGCCCACCGAGCGGTTCGTTCGCCGAGATGGACGAACGAGACTGGTACCAGGCATACGATCTGCTGGTGATGAGCTACGTCTGGACCACCCGTGTGGCACTGCCATACCTCCGTGAGGACGGTGGCGGGTCGATCGTCGCGATCACCTCGCGGTCGGTCCGGGAGGTAATCGACGACCTCGTGCTGTCGAACTCGGTTCGGCGCGCTGTGATCGGCCTCGTCAAGACCCAGTCCCGAGAGTTCGCCCCGGATGTCCGGGTCAACGCCGTCCTGCCGGGCGCACACGAAACCAGCCGGATCGAAGAACTCGTCGAAGCCGCGGTCGAGCGTGGCGATTACGAGGACTACGAGGCCGGCCTGGACGACTGGGCCGAAGGCGTCCCCCTCGAACGCATCGGCGATCCCTCTGAACTCGGAGACGTCGTCGCCTTTCTCGCCAGCGACCGCGCGAGCTACGTCACCGGTTCCGAGATTCCGATCGACGGGGGCACACTACGAAGCTGACTGTCGGACGACGAATCAGCCGTCCTCTCTGGCTGGTCAACCGGCTACGCTCGCTTCAACTTCTCGATGCGCGTCGCGAGCGCCAGGAACGTCGCCAGAATCGTCAGTAGCACCGCCCACGCGGCCGCGAAGTCGTGCGCCGGGACCGAATGGTCCGGGACTGTTCCCGCGGCCGTCGTGACGAACGGTTCGGCCCGCAGCCAGGTGTGGTGTGGTCCCTCGAGTATCGGCCAAAAGTAATCGACCACGTCGTTGAACGCGTACCACGCGACCGCGACCGCGACTGACGGAACGGCAAAGCGAGCGTACCGGTGGATGAGAAACGCCTCCAGGGCCATCGCGAGGTGACTCACGATCAAAAAGAGATACAGCCACAGTGCGATGTCTCCCGGTCCGTTCAGTGCGAGCTGTACGTATGGCGTCCAGAGCCCGAGCTTGATACAGCCGAAAAACGCCAGCGCGTGCAACCAGTCGGCCTCGAGATCGAGCCGCCAGGCCGCAAGCGAGAGGCCGATGAACATCGTCGCCACCGGACTGTCGGGGATCAGCGGCCAGGCCGCGACCGTCGCTTCGCCGAGTTGCCCGCCGACGGCGAGTTCGGTCGGCCGGCCGGCGTAGTACCAGAAGCCAAAGAGCGTCCCGACGAGGTTGACCAGCACGATCGGCCAGGCCAGCCGCAGGCCCACGTCTTCGAGCCACTCTGGCAACGGCGCGACGTATCGCGGGATCCCCTCCGTGTCCGGGATCGCCCCGTCGAAGTAGCGCGCGACCACCTTCTCGATGCGACGACCGACGCCGGCGGTTGCCATGTCGTCGCCTCGGGACGGCACCGACTAAACGGTAGTGGATCGCCGAGTCGTGTTCGCCATCTTTCACAGTAGAAGAATGTAACTATCTTCA
>JBEQBN010000106.1:0-5146 GCA_041639775.1 Halapricum sp. | reverse complement strand
AAAAACGACCTCGACTTCGCGGCTTTGCCGCTCAGTCGAGCGAAACGCCGCCGGAGGCGGCGTATACTGTCTCGAACCGCACCGCGCTGCCACTGGTCACCACCGCCACTGCAATCATATCGTGGCGTCCTCTCAACTGTGATTTGCCTCTTATCGGGCTACTTTTCTATATGGATTGCCTCCTGTTGGCTATGAGCAAGCGATCCGAGTTTCTGGCCGGCCAGCGGCCCGAAGATGTCGCCTTCTTCCTGCACGAAGACGCCGTCGAAAATCTCGATGCCCTGGAAGACTACGCGGAAACCGTCGAGGACGGAGTTATCCTCGTCCTCCCCGGAGAGAACGGCCGCAACGCGTTCCGGAAGGCTGCCGGAACCGATCCAATGGAGCTAGCCCAGGCCGCTATGGACACTGAGGGGACTATCGAACCGGACCTGACCGGCGGTACCTGCCCTGTCGCCGAGGCTGACCCGGGCGCCAATCACACTACGCGGTTCGTGTTCGCGTTCGCCGAAGAACAGAACGAGGAAGTCGGCGGTATCTACGCGGAGGGTGACGTCGTCCACGCCTACGCGGTCTGTAACTGCGGCCAGCGATACAGTCAGAAGTGGGTTGTCGGCGAACGGTGATACACCTGTGCTCGTTAGGTGAGGCGAGAAAGTATGGGGTCGGAGGGATTTGAACCCCCGATCGACTGATATCTCCGGTGGACGCCTCGGAACTCCAGAGGGTCATCAGTGCGACCGATGATCAGTCGGCCGCTCAGTATATCAGTCTGGAGTTTCGTCCCGGGCGTCAGTGCCTCTGGAGTCAGTCGCCATGCCGGGCTTGGCCACGACCCCGCACTCCCCCGTAAGCACAATCCCCCTAAAGGGATTTCGGTTCCCGTCACTCGCGGTCGACTTCGGACCAGTCACAGTCCTGGCACTTGTAGCCGGTGACGAACTCCGTGACTGCGGGCATATAACCGACGGAGATGACGTCACCGCCACACTCGGGACATACCCGATCCGCGTCTTCGATCGCCTCGGCGTCCATTACGTCCTCGCCCTCGATCAACTCGGCTAGTCGCTTCGGCGTGACCATTCGACCCTGCACGACGCGGTTCTCACTCATATCCTGACGTTGGCGAGGACAATCCTAAGTGTTCCCTTCCCGGCAGTGGTTCGTCGGACTGGCTACCGAACGACGATATCGCACCTTCGATCGCCGATCAGAGCCAGGGGGCCTGATAGCCGTCGTCGTCGACGTCGAAGGTATCGTCGTCAGACGACTCCTCGTGACCGCCGTTCGTGACGGCGGGACTTGACTGTGAACGGGTGCGGGACCCGTCGGGATCGAACGCCAGCAACGCCGTCAGCGCCAGTACGATCAACGCGATGGGGACGTTGCCAGGGACGAGCCCGAACATCGACAGCGGGAGCAACCCGAGTGCGACTGCACTCCCGAAGCGGAAGCGATCCAGATCGACGATCCGTCGGAGCCGTGGCCCGGCGACGGCGACCAGCAACGCGAACGTCACACCGACGAGACCAGCGGCCACTCCACGAGCGACGAGTCCGGGATCCGTCGAGACGACCACCGTCGCGTTGGAGGGATCGACACTTGCGAGCAGACCGAGCGCGACGATCATCGCGGGCCGGGGCAGCAGATCGCCGATCCGCGAGCTGGCAGTTTTGGCGGCGACCGCGAGGATCACCACGGCGGCGAACCGCTTGAAGACCTCGAGGTCGAGGACGCTCTCGATGGTCGGTGCGACCGCCGCCTCGATCCCGGCAACGGCAACGAGAACGACACCGACGGCGAGGATCTTCGGCACTTGCTCGCGTGGCCCACCCTCCATATCCGCGAGGATGACAGCGACGGTGGCACTCCCACCGAAGACAAGCAGGCCGACTTCCAGAATCCCGAGCGGGCCATTGATTGCACCCGCGAGCACGAGTGCCGGAAACAGCCCATCGACCAGCGGGAGACACATAACCGTTGCTAGCAGTCGCGTCGCACCACCGACTTGCCGTTCGATCGCAAGTGCGATCGGGTGTTGGGAGCTACTCATCAGGTGGCGGGGCCGTCTCCCGTGGCCTGTGGGTACTCGCGCACGCGCCGCCGATACCGCGGGCTGGCTCTGAAGACGCGTGTGAACTCCGCCCAGTCCGCGTGATTGCGGTCGAAATTGCCCACCGATTTGCAAAATGTCTTCGAACACGGGTCCGCAAGCTGCATCTGGGTGCTGATACCCGTTCGAACGGTGGGACTGACGGAGTCCATACATAAACAATCGTCTCAAATCAGTAAAAGCGTTGTGTGAGAATTGGCCGCAAGCCACAGACATACGTCCGGAAGACAGGCCGTTATTCAAAGAAAAAAGAGCGTTACTGCCGAGAAATACCGCGGCCGTAAACAGTAATGGTTATTACTGTTATTTGTCTGCTTGCTGGAGACGCTGTATCTATACGAACACGGACATCTTTGTGAGCCGGTGACGATCTTGCCAGCCGGTGACAGAACGTTCGTGTCTCGCAACGTTTTTGGGATGGCGAGGCGGACCGATTATATGGCGAACGATCCACAGCCTTTCTCGGCGAAATTGGACGTACCGGAGGCGCTGACCTTTGACGACGTACTTCTCAAGCCCAAGGAGAGTCGTGTCGAACCGGACGAGGCCGATCTGTCGACACGCGTCTCGAAGAACGTCACACTGCAGGTCCCAGTGCTGTCGGCGGCGATGGACACCGTCACGACGAGCGAGATGGCGATCGCGATGGCCCGAGAGGGGGGACTCGGAGTTATCCACCAGAATATGGACCTCGATCGGATGGTCACCGAGATCGAGCGTGTCAAGCGCGCGGACGAACTCATCATCCGTGACGTCGTGACCGCACGACCGGACCAGACCGTCCGGGAAGTCGACACGATGATGCAGGAACAGGGTGTCTCCGGCGCGCCGGTCGTCAACGAGGACGACGAAGTGCTCGGGATCATCTCCGGGACTGACATCCGGCCGTATCTCGAGGTCGGCGAGGCAGACGAGGTTCAGGAGGCGATGACCGACGAGGTCATCACGGCTCCTGAGGACGTCACGCCCCGTGAGGCTCTGGAGTTGATGTACGAGCATAAGATCGAACGCGTCCCACTGGTCGACGACCAAAACAGACTGGTCGGGCTCATCACGATGCAGGGGATCCTCCAGCGTCGGGAGTACGACGACGCCGCACGTGCCGAGGACGGATCGCTCCGCTGTGGAGTCGCAGTCGGTCCCTTCGACCAGCAACGAGCGGTCGCCGCCGATGAAGCTGGCGCCGATGTCGTCTTCATCGACTCCGCCCACGCTCACAACTTGAACGTCGTCGACAGCGCCCGCGAGATTAAATCGAAGGTCGATGCCGACGTTGTCGTCGGCAATATCGGGACCAAGGAAGCCGCTGAGGACCTTGTCGACTTTGCCGACGGGCTAAAAGTCGGGATCGGACCCGGATCGATCTGTACGACGCGGGTCGTCTCCGGGGCAGGTATGCCCCAGATCACGGCCGTCACGGAGGTCGCGGACGTCGCCGCTCAACACGATGTGCCCGTGATCGCTGACGGCGGGATCCGCTATTCCGGCGACGCCATCAAGGCCATTGCGGCCGGCGCGGACGCGGTTATGCTCGGCTCGTATTTCGCCGGGACTGACGAGGCCCCCGGCCGGGTCATCACGATGAACGGCAAGAAGTACAAGCAGTACCGCGGGATGGGCAGCGTCGGCGCGATGTCTTCCGGCGGCGGCGAGCGCTATCTCAAGGACGTCGACGACCAGGACGAAGAGGAGTACGTTCCCGAAGGTGTCGAGGCTGCGACGCCGTACAAGGGGTCGCTCGCGTCGGAACTGCACCAGCTGGTCGGTGGGATGCGCTCGGGGATGGGATATGTCGGTGCAGAGACGATTCCCGAGTTCAAAGAGCGCTCGGAGTTCGTCCGCGTCTCCAGTGCAGGCCACCAGGAGAGCCACCCCCACGACGTGATGATCACCGACGAAGCGCCCAACTACCGACCCGACGACAACTAGAGGGACTTCCCGGCCGACTCGCGGGCCGGACTGCAGTACCCGTTTTCGGCGGCGTTCGCGCTCGGGTGTGCGCGGAACGATTCACCACCGTGCTCGCAGGTGTGGGTCTCGAACTCGAACATCACGGCCGGTTGTACGATCGCCGGACCCAAAACAGTGACTCCGGGCGATTCGGAGTCCATTTCAGTCCATAGCTGAAACTACCCGGAAATGAGCCTGCGCGACGACGGACCGCCGGATCCGATGCTCGTCCTCCGGAGTTTCGGTCGGATCGCGATCAGTGATGCGCTGACTATCGTCGTGTTGAGCGTGCTGTACTCGATGGCCTCGCTCTCGATTATCACCATCGGGCCCGCACTGCTGGCGCTGATGGACGCCTTCTACGCGTCGGTCTCTCACACCGGCACCGGGGGCGGCGCGCCGGACTCGGTTGCGGGCCGTGCGTCACATTTCGTCGGCTCGATCTGGACGTATCTGCGGTATGGAATCCCGTACACGGTCGTCATCCTCGCGGCGCTGTTCGGGGGCTACATATACATCCGGCTCGCGCTGTTGGGCGAGTCAGTCCAGTCACTGATCGTGAGCGTGCTCGGTCTCTACGCCGTCGTGATCGTCCTGGTGTTGCTGTTTCGGGCCGCCGACATCGTCGTTCGAGAGGACGAATCCGACCGACCGGGCTTTATTGGCGGTCTGCGACTGGCCTGGTCGTCGCTGGGGTCGAACGTTCCGTACTCGATCATCCAGATCGTCGTCGCGATCGCTGTAACGGTCGTTCCGATCTTCGCGCTCTCGCCGCTCGTGCTCGTGTTCGCCCTGCCGGGACTGCTCGCGCTGCTCGAACTGCTGGCGTACGAGGAGCTATCGGGCGCTGGCGCGAAGGCGATCCGATTTGCGTATCTGGATCCACAGGAATAGGCCGTCTCGAATGGATCGAAGACGCCTACGGCGTCACTCCTCGGCGTCCTCGCCGTCGAACGGGCCAAGTGGGGGGCTGTTATCCGCCTGACCGCCGCTGGGCTGGCGCATCTGCTGGCGAGTAAACTGCGGCGTTGCCCGGATCCCGCGCTGTTTGCGGAACGACCGATAGAGCAAGACTACAACGAA
>JBEQBN010000105.1:0-5154 GCA_041639775.1 Halapricum sp. | reverse complement strand
GCGCCGCTGCACGATGTCGCGCCGCTCGCGGTGCTTTTGGCCTGCGTGATCGTCCTGGGGGTCAACCCCGACCTCTTTATGGGGATGATCCAAGACGCGATCAATCCCATCGTCGATAGTCTCGGAGGTGGTGCCTGATGGAGCCGCTCGTCAACCTGCCTGACTGGGCCGGAATGGCACCGATGCTCGCTTTCGCCGTGACGGCGCTAGTGTTGTTCCTGCTAGACAGCATCGAGCCGGAATCGGACTCGCTGAGCTTGACGGTCCTGACCGGCGTCGGGTTGGTCGGCTCGCTGGCCGCTGTCGTGCTCTCGGGCTGGTTCCTCCTCGAGGCGGGAACGGTCGAGTTGTTCGACGGCGCGTACATCGTCGACGAGATGAGTCTGTTCTTTACCGCGTTGATCGGCAGTGTTACCGCTCTCGTGGTGCTCGGCAGTCACGATTACATCGCCGAGGAAGACTACCAGGCCGAGTATTACTCGCTGGTGTTCCTGGCGGCGACCGGGATGGCGATGGTCGCCTCCGCGAACAGCCTGGCGTCGGCGTTCGTCGCCGTCGAACTCGTCTCGCTACCGTCCTACGCGCTCGTGGCCTACCTCAAGCACAACCGCGGCTCCGTCGAGGCCGGTCTGAAGTATTTCCTCGTCGGCGCGCTGTCCTCGGCAATCTTCGTCTACGGAATCAGCCTCGTCTACGGCGCGACCGGCGCGATGCAGTTCGATATGGTCGCTGACGCGATCGCTACCGACACGCTCACCGGTGGGCCGGGCATCCTCGGGCTCGGCATCCTGATGGTCATCGGCGGGATCGCGTTCAAGACCGCCGCCGTCCCGTTCCACTTCTGGGCACCCGAGGCCTACGAGGGCGCGCCCGCGCCGATTTCGGGCTTTCTCTCTTCGGCCTCGAAGGCCGCCGGGTTCGTGCTGGCGTTCCGCGTGTTCACTGTCGCGTTCCCGCTTGCGGCGGTCTCGGGAACCTTTGATTGGACGCTGGCATTTCTGATCCTGTCAGTTGTCACGATGACGGTCGGCAACTTCGCGGCCGCGACCCAGGAGAAGGTCAAGCGTATGCTGGCCTATTCCTCGATCGGTCACGCCGGCTACGTCCTGATGGCGCTTGCCGCGTTCTCCGGGACGGGCACAGAGAGCCTGCTCGCGGACGTGAGCAACGATAGCTTGCTGCTCGGTGCCGGGATGATGCACCTGCTGGTCTACGGCTTTATGAACACGGGCGCGTTCCTGTTCGTCGCGCTGGCCGAGTACTGGGGCGTCGGCCGCCGGTTCGAAGACTACAACGGCCTCTGGCGGGACGCGCCGATCGCCTCCGTCGCGATGACGGTCTTCTTGTTCAGCCTGGCCGGATTGCCCGTCGGCGCGGGCTTCCTCTCGAAGTACGTCCTCTTTATGGGCGTGATCGGGGCCGGCCTGTGGTGGCTGGTCGTCATCGCGCTGATCAACAGCGCCTTGAGCCTCTACTACTACTCGCGGCTCGTCAAGGCGCTGTGGATCGAGACACCCGAGACGCCGCGTGAGATTGATTCCTACCCGGCCGGCCTCTACGCCGCAGTCATCGGCGCAGCCGTCGTGACGGTGTTGCTGTTGCCCGGGTTCGGCGTCGTCGCCGAAGAAGCGATCGCCGCTGCGGGTGCACTGCTCTGATCGGTGTCGCGCGATATTGACTCGGACGAACGCGACGCGCTCGTGACGATTGCCCACGGTGCCGTCGTCACGTCGGGAGCCGTCTCGGCACAGCGCGCACTCTCGACGCTGACCGAGTTCGTCCTCACGCGCGGGCTCGGTCCCGTCGCCTATGGCGTGTACGCGCTGGCCTGGCGGATCGCCCAGGTCCTGTCGCGGCTGGTCACGTTCGGAAGTGTCCCCGCACTCCAGCGGTTTCTCCCGGCGGCCGAGGACACCGTACAGCGTTCTCGCGTGACCGGATTGGCCTACGTAACGACGATCGGATTCGGGAGCGTTATCGCAGTCGGCGTCTGGCTGCTCGCCCCGCGGATCAACGCAAACACCGTCACTGAACCGGTCTTTACGCCGACGATGCGGCTGTTCGGGCTGCTCGTCGGGCTGCTCGGGCTCGTGATGATCGTCGCGGCGATCTTCCGGGCGATCGGCTCCGCGCGCGGAGAGGTGCTGTTCAACAAGCTCCTGCGGCCGTCGGCTCGGCTCGTCGGCGCGACACTCCCGCTGGCGCTGGGCTATTCGGTCGTCGGTGTCGCGGGTGCGATGGTCATCTGTTTGCTTGCCTTGGTCGTCATCGGAGTCCCTGTTTCGATCCGATCAACCGGGATCGTACCTCGGGTTCGTGGAATCGGAAGCGAAGCGCGGCGGTTCTACAACCACGCGGGTCCGGTCGCGATGAGCAGTCTCGGAAAGGTATTCCAGAACCGAGTCGACATCCTACTGGTCGGCGCGCTATTGACAGCTGTCGACGCCGGGACCTACAACATCGTGCTTGTGTTGATCTCGATCACCTGGATCCCGCTGTTGTCGTTCAACCAGCTGTTGCCGCCGGTTGCGTCTGATCTCTATGCCGACGATCAGATGGAGACACTCAATGCCGTCTACTCCTCGGCAACACGGCTTATCGTGACAACCGTTCTCCCCTTCCTCGCCGTGTTCGGCGTCTACGGGGAGCAGTTGCTCGCGGTCTTCGGGCCGACGTACGTACGCGGGTATGTCCCGCTGGTCGTCTATCTCGGCGGTGTGTTCGTCGGCAGCGCCGTCGGCGCGACTGGGTGGCTGCTGATGATGACCGACCACCAGTATGCCCGGATGCTTCTGGACTGGATACTTGCCGTCCTGAACGTCGCCCTGACGTACGCGTTCACGGTCAGATTCGGACTGGTCGGTGCGGCCCTAGGCACCTCGCTGGCGATCGCGACACAGAACGGGCTGCAGGTGCTATTACTTCGGCGGTTCGAGGGACTGTTTCCGTTCGACCGAACCTTCCTGAAGCCGCTGGTCGCCGGCAGCGGTATGATCGCGGCGATGCTCGTCGTGCGGGCGTCGCTGTCCGGGCTCACTGCTGTCACAGCCGGCACAACCGCCGGACTCGCGAGTTACGTGTTCGGGCTGGTCGTGCTCGGCGTTGACCCACGTGATCGACTCGTCGTCACAGAACTGGCAGCCCGGTATCGGGACGCGATCACGGGGACGCTACCGCGGTAGCGCCTTACGCTTCGATCTTCTTGTAGTCGACGTACTCGCCGCCACGGAAGTCCTCAAGCAGGTTAATCGCGGCGGTGGTGCCCTCGCCGACGGAAACGTTGACCTGACGCTGGCCACCAGTGAGATCACCGGCAGCGTAGACCCGATCGACACCGGTGAACTGGTCTTCGTCGACGTCGAGATACGAGCCGTCTCGCGGGATACCGAGCATATCGGCGATGTCCGCGCCACCGGCCGCACCGAGCGCGACAAACAGCCCTTCGATCTCAATTATGTCGCCATCGTTGAGTTCGACGCCTTCGACCATCTCGTCGCCGACGATGTGATCGACTGGCTCCTCGATGATTTCGATACCCTCTTCCTGTAGTTGTTCCTGCAAGACGTCGTCCATCTCGAGATCGTTGCCATTGGTCAGTACGCGGACATCGTCGGTGTAATCCAGCATCATCATCGCTTCCTTGGCGGCGTAGTTGCCTGCGCCGACCATACCGACTGGCGAGTCCTTATAGAAGAAGGCGTCACACTCCACACAATAGGAGACGCCCTTGCCCTCGTAGTCATCGACGTGGGGAATCGCCGGCGACTCGTAGGACGCACCCGTCGCGAGAATGATGCCACGGGCCGTGTACTCGTTGACTTCCGTCTCGATGAGATATCCGTTGTCCTCTTCGGCAACACGAACGACTTCCTCTTCGGCGATCTCCGCGCCGAATTTCGTGGCCTGCTGCTGGCCGACCTCGACGAGTTCCGGGCCAGTTGCCCCTTCCGGGAACCCATAGACGTTCTCCATAAAGTCGACGTTCTCGGTCGTGCCGTCGCCCTTGTCGAAGATAATCGTTTCCTGATCTGCCCGCGCCGTGTATACTGCGGCGCTTGATCCCGCAGGTCCGCCACCGATGATAGCTACGTCGATCATTGTACCTATAACACAATTCTGTTCACAGTTAAATCGCTCGGTCCACGTGAGTGTGACCCGCACGTTCCCTCTATAGCGGCCGATATTGGCTATGTTTATTGATGGCATACGCCATTCATCGGGTACAAATTGCTGCTAGTATTGTTTGCTATTGAAATTCTAGCCTTGGCCCCACTCGCTGAATCGGTCGCGGTCTTCGTCGGAGTGAGCGCGAACCCACAGCTGGCCGATACGGGAAAGTCGGGTCCGATACGACTTACCGTGTGACTCCTGTTCGATATAGCCTTTCCCACCGGGGCCGAGCCGATCGACGTTGTACAGTACTTTCGAGCGGAAACTGTCGGTATACTCCTCGCCGAGTTCCGTCGCCAGTTGCTGGGCCAGCTCCGAGACTGATTCGAACTCGCTGTGTTCGCCTAGCGTGAAGAGAATAACCTCTTCGAAGGGTTTGACGTTCGAGAACGATGCCACGGGCAGCTCAACGACGTAGCTGCCGTCGATCTCTTTGGCACCGATGGTGGTCCCGCGCTCGTCGAACTCCGCGAGCAGGTCCTGGGCGCTCGTGAGCCACGTTTCGACTCGCTCGTCGTTGAGCTCTCGACTGAGGTCAGTCATCAGGTCGATACCCTCACGCAACTCTTCGGCCAGTTCAGTTTCGAGGTATTTCTCCGGGGCCGTGTAGTACGTGTGGATCCGGTCGCGGTCACTCTCGCGTTCGACCATAATCGAGTTGGCAGCCGTCGCAAAGGCAAAGGAGACCGGCCGTGGCATCGCGGAGATGTTGACCCACACTTCGCCGTCGGGACTGTGATCGAGTTCGGCGTTGATCAGTGCGTAGGCCGCCTCGAAAGCCGTATCGTAGTCGTAGACGTCTTCCAGAGCGATTCGTTCGGTTTCCGCCCCTAAGAGGCTCTGGAAGTCGGTCTCCAGTTGGGCAGCCAGTTGCTGTGAGTATTCGACATTGGCCTCGCTGCCGACCGCTCCCTCTAGCAGAATCGCCCGATCGACGTCGAGTTGCTCGCGCACCAGCGGCGCGATCAACCGATCGTAGTCGAA
>JBEQBN010000104.1:0-5187 GCA_041639775.1 Halapricum sp. | reverse complement strand
ACTCGCCGAAGTCACCAGCAACGAATGCGCGAGCGACTCACGTGGACGGATCGTCGATATCACGAGGCGCACCGCTGGCGGTCGGTATGAGCGTCGCAACCGCCTTCACCGATCTCTTCGGGACGAACGTCATCGTCCACGGGCTTGTGGGGGGACTCTTCATCGCGACGATGAACCTCCTGGGGGCGTCGCTGATACTCGTCTGGCGCGATCCCAGCGAGCGGACCCTGGACGCGGCACTGGGGTTCGCAGCGGGCGTTATGATGGCTGCCGCGTTCACGAGCCTGATCCTGCCCGGGATCGAGGCGACCGAGGTCGTCGTCCCCGGCGTGGCCGCCGAGGGACTGATCCAGCCTCTGCCGGTCCTCTTTGGGGTGTTGCTGGGTGCGCTCGCGCTCGACCGGAGCGACGCGATCGTGCCACACGCTCACTACTTGCTCACCGGTCGCCGACGCAGCGACGCCGCCGACCCCGACGACACTGTCCCGTCGATCGACGATCCGCGCGTTGCGTCGGTCGTCCTGTTCGTCCTCGCGATCACGCTACACAATATGCCCGAAGGGCTGGCCGTCGGCGTTGGATTCGGGTCGGGCAACGTCGCGGACGCCCTGCCGCTGATGGTCGCGATCGGCATCCAGAACGTCCCGGAGGGGCTTGCTGTCTCGGTCGCGGCGATCAATGCCGGACTCGACCGGCGCGCGTACGCGGTCTTCGCGGGGATCCGGGCCGGCGTCGTCGAGGTCCCGCTTGCGGTAGCCGGAGCGGCCGCAGTTGTCGTCTTCGAACCGCTGCTTCCCTACGCGATGGGATTCGCTGCCGGCGCTATGTTGTTTGTCATCAGCGACGAGATCGTTCCCGAAACGCACACCCGCGGATACGAGCGGGTCGCGACGCTCGGACTGATGGTCGGCGTGGTCTTGATGTTGTATCTCGACGTCGCGCTCGGGTGACTGGACGGCAAACAGACTGTCAGGAACGCAGCGAGTCGAACACCTGTTCCTGCAGCGTCTCGTGGACGGTCTCGGCAATGTTGTCGTGGTCGGTCGTGACGTGGTGGACGCGCGCGCCCTTGATGACGGCCATAATGTGGGCGGCGGTCCGATCGGGATCGACCGGTTCGAAGACGCCCTGCTCGATGCCGTCCTCGATGATCTCGGCGTACAGTCGGCGGACGTGGTCGTAGTTGGCCGTAAACTGCCCTTTGAACGTCTCGTTGTGAGGGGCGTGTGACTGGATCTCGATCAACATCGCGTGATACTCCCAGTGGCCGCTGGAATCACCGTCTCGGCCGTTCGGACCGAACAGTTGGGCTTCTGTCAGCGCCTGCAGTCGCGCCTCCGGATCGCCCTCCGGACCGGTATCGACCTGCTCGATGAACTCTGCGAGCAGATACGACAGCGTCTCGGCGAGCAGTTCCGCCTTCGTGTCGAAGTGATAGTGCAGGGCCGCCTTGCTCTTCTCTGACTCGTCGGCGATGGCCTGCATCGTCAGGTCCGCAAAGCCGTGTTTGCACATCGCATCGCGGGTGGCCTCGAGCAACTCCCGTCGTGTCTCGCTGATCTCCCCAGCCGGCTCCCCAGTCGAAGCGTCCATTCCTGACTAACTGATCAGTCAATGATAGAAAAGAACCTTCCGATTCGGTGGGGGATCGTAGCACTAAGGACTCTCGGGCTCGTTTCAGTTAGCAATGAGTGCTACGTTCGATTCGGAACAGCCGCCCGGACGCCCCGTCAACCTGGCCGACGGCGAGGAGTTGTCGGCGTTTGTCGACACTTACGAGGACGTGCTCGTCGAGTTTTACACCGACGGGTGTGGCGTCTGTGCGTCGATGGAACCCGTCCTCGGCGGCGTCGCTCGCGAAGGGGTCGTCGTCGGGATGATCAATCCCCGGGACGATCCGCCGCTGATCGACGAATACGAGATCGCGAGTGTTCCGACGTTCGTCCGGTTCCAAGACGGTGAGCCGGCCGACCGCATCGCCGAAGGGTTCGTCCCCGGCGAGCAACTGCAGGCGTTCGCGCAGGGCTAGCCGCGCCACAGTACCAGCACTGAGACGCCCGACACGACCGTTACTGCCAGCACGTGACCGGCCACCAGCAACTGCAGGAGTCGCTGTCCGCCCAGAAACGGCAACAGTACGAGCTGGACGGCAGCGAACCCAATTGTAAGGAGGTCCACTTCGATCAGGGCACGTCTGGTCGAGCGGTCGAACCGGCCCCCGAACTGGACTGAGCGCCACAGCCCGACGACGCTGGCCCACCAGCCTGTGCCGATGCGATAGCAGACGTCCCACAGCACGAGCAGGGTGAAATACACCGCGAACAACGACGGCTCCGGACCGAGCAACCCCTCCAACAGCGGCTGGCCGGCCTCGCGTGGCTCGGCCACGAACAGATACGTGATCAATCCGACGTAGGAGAACACGCCCAACACGATCTCGATTTGTGAGCCGAACAGCGCGTGGGTGTACCGCCGTGGCAGCGTAAGCTCACGGACGCGCCGACCGAGCGTCAACATCAGTACGCTCCCCGCGGAGACCACCGCAACCGCGGCCAGCCCGGTTGGCACGGCCGCCCAGCGATCGGTCGCCGCTCCGAGTACGACGACTCCGATTCCAAACAGTCCGAGCTGGATAGCCATCGCCTGTGTCCGAGAAAACTGAACACCCGGGATCGCACCGACGATACTCTCGTAGACCCACCGGTCCTCGCGAGTCGGTGAGACGTCGTCTCGGCCCTCGGTCGCGTCAGTCGATATAGCACTGCGGGACGGCGACTCGCCGTCGTTCACGTCGAGGCCTCCGACAGCGCGCGTTCGACGGCTTCTCCGAACGGCGTCCGATCGACCGTGACGTGACGGTCGATGCTGTCGTCGGTCACGACGACCGGGTTCTTCAGTCCGAGGATCAACGGATGGGAGATCGATCTGGGTACGTCGGTCATCAGATCGACCCAGTAGGCCGAAAGCTTCGGCGACAACACCGGTACTGGAACGATCAGCGGTCGCGTGTCCATCGCTTTGCCCGTTCGAACGAGCATCTCCTTGTAGGTCAGCACCTCCGGACCGCCGATCTCATAGGTCCCGCCGGCGGTTGCAGGTTCGTCCAGCACGCCCACGAGATACGAGACGACGTCGGCGATTGCGATGGGCTGACACTCGGTGTACACCCAGCGGGGCGCGACCATCACCGGCAGTTTCGCGACCAGCTGGCGGACCATCCGGAAGCTGACGCTGCCGGCACCGACGATGATCGCCGCCCGCAGCGTTGTCAAGTCATAGCTTCCACGGCCGAGCAACTGCTCGACCTCTTGGCGCGAGCGCAGATGCGGCGAGAGGTCGTCGCCGGTCTCGCCCAGGCCACCCAGATAGATCACTCGGTCGACCCCAGCCCCGCTCGCGGCCGCTGCGAAGTTGGTCGCGGCCGTCCGATCGCGCTCCTCGAAGTCCCCGCCGGTCTGTAGGGAGTGTACCAGATAGTAGGCCGCATCGATGCCGTCGAAGTTACCGGCCAGCGTCTCCGATTCCAGGAGGTCACCCTCGACGACATCGACGCCGTCGGGTGAGTCGTATCGGTCGGCGTCGCGGGTCATCGCGACGACTTCGTGGCCGGCCTCGAGCAGTTCCGGGACGAGGTGGCTCCCGACGAATCCAGTTGCCCCAGTGACGAGTACGCGCATACTTCCTAAAGGGGGCCACAGTGCAAAAAGCCGCCGGGCAGTGAGCGTGTCACTCCCAACGACGGGCCGGTCACGTCGGATTCCACTGATACAGCGCCAGCGCGAACCCAGCTCCGAGCGCCGGAAACACCGAAAGCGCGAGGAAAGTCCCCGCAGTACCGAGCGTCGAGAGGAGATAGCCGGCGATCGTCGCACCGACTGCACCGACACCAAAGGAGGACAGGTACGTGTATCCGTAGGACAGTCCGCGCCCGTCCGGCGGGGTGTACGTGGCGACTGTCGCCTGGTAGAGCGGCTGGAGGGCAAACAGGAAGAAACCGAGTAGGGCGCTCGCGGCGAGCAACGTGACCACTCCCGCCTGGGCCGCGGGGACAAACACGAGGGCGACCACAAGGAGGGCCGCGAAGGTTCCGATTAGTCCCAGCGTCGGGGGAACGCGATCAGAGACCCTCCCGCCGGCGTACTGGCCGCCGATCCCGACCAGCAACAGCCCCGAGTAGAGATACGACGCAGTGTCGAACTCGGAAGCTAGCTCGCTGTCAGTCCCGACGAGATCGATCGACGGCAGGAATTTGCCGAGCATCTCCGGCAGAAAGGTCAACACTCCGCGGTAAAACAGTCCGTTGGCCATCACGATCGCGAGTGCAAGTACGAAGCCGACGGTGAACAGTGTCCGGCTATCGTCGAGCACGGACGACAGCGAGACTGCGCGACTGGACTCGTCGACGCTGGACTCACGGGCATCCGCATCGACAGCGGCCATCTCGTCGAACTCGACGAGAAGAGCGTACCCCGCGATTGCGATCGCCGGGACGACGAGCAGCCGGACGACGGTTGGCCAGTCGAACGCCATCAGTAACAGTGCGGAGACGAGCGGCCCGAGCGCGATGCCAGCGTTGCCGGCCATCCCGTGGTAGGCGAAGGCCGTGCCGCGGTTCTCGACGCCGGTCGACAGCAGCGACAACGCCGCGGGATGATAGACACTTGCGGCCACGCCCCAGCCTGCCAGCGCGAGTGCGACGGCGCTCAGTCCGTTCGCGAAACTCAGCGCTACAAACGACAGCCCCATCCCGACGAGGCCGCCGGCGACGAGCCGTCGCGAGCCGAACCGATCAGCCAGCACCCCGCCCGGCAGCGCGCCGATCCCGAACAGGGCGTAGCCGCCGGTGACCGCCAGTCCGAGCTGTGCCGTCGTCGCGTCGAACGCCTGCAACCAGACGACGACGAAGATCGGGATCGACAGCTCGTAGGTGTGAACGAGCGCGTGGGCCGAACTCGCAAACGCGACGATCGATCGCTCGTTTCCGTCCATTCGATCGGTCGTGGGTTCCCGTGCCCTTCAGTCCGTCGCGTTTTGCTTTTGGTGGCTGATCCGTTCGGCGACGACCGACGGCACGGTCGTCTCACAGGTCCTGCACTGCCAATCCGGCCGGACCGTCCCCTCGCTTTTCTGGAGGTCCTTTTCGTTGTCCAGCCGAGCTCCACACCCATCACAGGTGTACGTCGTACG